>VGYL01001359.1 GCA_016872975.1 Planctomycetota bacterium | reverse complement strand
GCTCGAAGCTGTCGGTTCTCCTCCAGGAATCGTTCAATGATCACATCCTTGTCTATCATGCCTGATCCGTGTGCAAATCGCAGACCAGGAAGGCGTAATCCTCAAAAAATGCTGTGAACGGTTACGAAAGATTTTCACTTTTCGCTTGCCCGCGGCCCGACAATCGGCTTAGATGTCGGCAATCGCTTCGTGGCTCGTGCTCCGTGACCCGGGCCACGGATCACGGGCGACGATATGAAGGGGGTAGCACGTATGTTTGAGACGTTGGACAAACTCATGTTGGCCGGACTGGGCGCGCTGACCATGACTCGCGAGCGGGCGGAGAAGCTCTTCGATGAGTACGTCAGCAAGGGGCAGGCCGAGCGGGAGGCGCGCAGCGGATTCGTCAAGGAAGTCATGGATAGCGCCGACAAGACGCGGGCCGAGTTGCAGCGGCTGGTGGCGGACCAGGTCCGCCAGACGGTCAACAATCTGCACCTGGCGACCAAGGATGACCTCCTGCGCATCGAGCTGAAGCTGGACCAGTTGCTGGCCAAAAGCACGATGGAGCCATAATCCTTGCGTTTCTGGCAATCGCGTTCCGGGGGCCGATGGTACCGCCTGCGGCGGTATCGGCATATCCTCGCCGTGCTGGCGAAGTACGGTTTCAAAGAGGTGGCCGATCCGCTCACGTCCAAGGTGCGGGCCCATCTCGCGGCGGCCCCGGCCACCGAAGAGGCCGCCCGGGCGACGGCGCCCCAGACCCGTCCCGAGCGGCTGCGGCTGGCTTTTGAGGAACTGGGCCCGACGTTCATCAAGTTCGGGCAACTGCTGAGCACGCGGCCGGATATCGTGTCGGCGGAGTATATCCAAGAGCTGGAGCGCTTGCAGGATCAGGTCAAGCCGGACCCCTTCGAGTCCATCCGGGCCGAGGTCGAGCGGGAGCTGGGCGGCAAGCTGGACGAGGTGTTCGCCGCCTTCGACCCGGTGCCGCTCGCGGCCGGCAGCATCGCCCAGGTCCACCGCGCGACCACGCGCGCGGGGGACGCGGTCGCCGTGAAGATCCGCCGGCCGGGGATTGTGCGGATCATCCAGGCGGAGGGGGAGGTCCTGGAGAAGGTCGCGGGCATCCTGAAAGTCGTTCTCTTCGAGCGCGAGACGATCGACCCCCGGCAGATGGTACGGGAGTTTGTGGAGGCGGTATCGAAGGAAACCGACCTCGAGAACGAGCGGCGCAACCAGATGCGGTTCGCCCGGAGCTTCGCGGACGACCCGACGGTGCACATCCCCCGGGTGTACGCGGAGTACTGCACCCCCGGGGTGCTCACGATGGAATACGTCGAGGGCATCAAGCCCGGCAGTTGCCGGGTCCTCGTGGAGCACGGGCTGGATTGCCGGACGATCGCCCGGCGGGGCGCACGCTTCGTGCTCCGCCAGATCTTCGATCTGGGGTTCTTCCATACCGATCCGCATCCGGGCAACTTCTTTCTCCAGCCGGGCAACATCCTGGTTCCCATCGACTTCGGGCAGGTGGCGCACCTGTCGGCGGAAGACCGCCGGTTGTTCCATGAGATCGTGCTGGCGGTCGTGGACAATGAGCCGGGGCGGATCGTGCGGGCGTTGGAGCGGCGGGACATGGTTGAGGAGAAAACCGACCTGGCCAAGCTGACCGCCGCGACCGAGCAGCTCATCAATACCTATCACGATCTGCCGCTCAAGAGCATTCCCTTCGGCCTGATCGTGGCGCAGACGTTCGATCTGTTTCGCTCCAACTATGTCCACCCGCCCGCGCAGTTCACGCTCATGC
>VGYL01001358.1 GCA_016872975.1 Planctomycetota bacterium | reverse complement strand
ACTATCTGGAGGAGAAACTGCATTTTCCCTTTCGGGCCACGTGCATCGCCGAGAGGGTCATCTCGCCTCTGCGCCTGGGCGACAGGGTCGAAGTCGTGGGGATGGCTCCGGATCGGGAGTGCTGGCACGAGATGTTTGTCGAGATTCCCTGGGACGGGCGACGGCTGGGAGTCCCGCTGGCCCAACTGAAGCCCGCCGTGAAAACGGACAAGGACACCAAGGAGGCCGGTGCTGATTGGCATTACTGGGTCGGGCGTCGGTATGGGCTGTAGACAGATGCTTCGCATCGAATACTGGAAACAAAGGGCACGCGAGTTGGAGAAGGGCGGCCAGGCCTTGTGCCTGGCGGCGCGGGATCCGCGCGTGCCGTGGTATGCCAAGGCCCTCGTGGTGCTGGTGGCGGCGTACGCGGTCAGTCCCATCGACCTGATCCCGGATTTCATCCCGGTCCTCGGTTACCTGGATGACCTGCTCCTGCTGCCGCTGGGGATCGCGCTGGCGATCCGCCTGATCCCGGCCGAAGTCTGGCGCGACTGTCTGGCTCGGGCGCAGACGCAGCAGAAGGACCGTGAGCCGCGCCGTTGGATGGGGGCCGCGCTCATCGTTGGCATCTGGCTGCTGGTCCTGGGGGCAGTTGCCTGCGTTCTCATCCGTCGGTTGTGAGAACATGTATGAGAACTTGGGTCATGGCGCTACGGGCTTGCGGGTGCATGGCCGTTCCTGTGCGGGCGTCCCGGCCCATCGCCGGAAAAGGGGACATTCTACTTCTCCTTCCCGGAAGGGGAAAAGTAGAATGTCCCCTTTTCTTCTGCCGGCGTGATCCGAATAGAAGGAGACAGTAAAAAGGGGCAACGTCACCGCTTCTGAGCCGGCTCGGAACGGCCCGACGATTCCAGTCTATCGGTACGCCAGGGCCGCGGCGCCCAGGACGGCGACGGCCCCGCCGGCCAGGGAGCGGAAGGTCGGGCGCTCGCCGTCCAGGAGCATGGTGAAGGGGACGACGACCAGGGGCGTGGTGGCCACGATGGACAGGACGATGCCCGTGGGGGCGACGGCCAGGGCCCATTGAAAGAAGGCCACTCCCAGGGCCGGTCCGAACAGGGCGTTGGCGACGACCCAGGGCCAGGCGTGCTTCCAGGGCCGGTCTACGACGGCCGTCCCTGCCGGCAGGGTGGGGAAGCACTGCCGGCCCCGGTTGAGGAGCAGAAACACCGCGGTCAGCAGCAGGCCGCCCAGGATGCGTTGATAGGCGGCGGTGCCGCCGTCGATGCTCTGGCCGGCCTGGCGGGCCACGTCGAACGCCTTGCGCGTGACCACGGCGCCGCCGCCTTGTCCGACAGCCGCGATCACCCCCAGCACGATGCCGAGACTCCAGGCGCGTCGCGGGACGGGGACACGGGTGTCCGGGACCAGGGCGGCGGACACGCCCACCAGGATCGTGCCGCCCCAGACGATCTGATAGACCGTCAGTTGCGTCCCCAGCCACAGCCATTCCAGCAGGACCCCCAGCGGGGCGGCCAGGCACAAGGCCACGAGCACACTCAGACGCGGACCAAGGCGGCAATAAGCCCCGTACAAGGCCAGGTCGCCCACGCCGAAGCCGATCACGCCGCTCAGGACGAACCAGGGCAGACTCGCTCCCGTCAGGCCGGCGCCGGCGGTGTGGGCCCACAGGGCCAGCATCCCCGTGGCCAGGATCAGCCGGCCGAGGTTGGCGGTGCCCGCCCCGAGCAGACGCGTGCTGCGCCCCGCACTGACGGCGGACATCGCGAAGAGAATCGAAGTCAAG
>VGYL01001357.1 GCA_016872975.1 Planctomycetota bacterium | reverse complement strand
CCAGGGCCACGCCGCCGCCCGGCACGATGCCTTCCTCGATGGCGGCCCGGGTCGCGTGCAGGGCGTCCTCGATGCGGGCCTTCTTCTCTTTCATCTCGGCTTCCGTGGCGGCCCCGACGTTGATCTGGGCGACGCCGCCGGTGAGCTTGGCCAGGCGCTCCTGGAGCTTCTCGCGATCGTAATCGCTCGTGGTGGTCTCGATCTCGTCCCGGATCTGCTTGATCCGGCCGTTGATCGCTTCCTGGCTGCCGACCCCTTCCACGATCGTTGTATTCTCATTGTCGATCGTGACCTTGCGGGCCTGGCCGAGCTGCGCGACGGTGACTTTGTCCAGTTCGATGCCGAGGTCCTTGAAAATGGGCTCCGCGCCCGTCAGCACGGCGATATCCTGGAGCATGGCCTTGCGGCGGTCGCCGTAGCCGGGGGCTTTGACCGCGGCCACCTTCAGGACGCCCTTGAGCTTGTTGACGACCAGCGTCGCCAGGGCCTCGCTCTCCACGTCTTCCGCGATAATCAGCAGCGACCGCTTGGCCTGGGCGGTCTTTTCCAGCAGGGGGATCAGCTTGCCCACGTTGCTGATCTTCTCCTCGTGCACGAGGATGAAGGGCTTGTCCAGCTCGCAGACCATCTTGTCGGGATCGGTCACGAAGTGCGGCGACAGGTATCCGCGGTCGAACTGCATGCCTTCGACGAAATCGACCGTGGTCTCGAAGCTCTTGGCTTCCTCGACGGTGATGACGCCGTCCTTGCCGACCCGCTGGAAGGCCTCGGCCATGATTTTGCCGATCTCGCGGTCGTTGTTGGCCGAGACGGAGGCGATGTTCACGATGTCGTTCGTCTTGCTGATATCGACCGGCTTGGCCAGCGAGGTGAGCTTGTCCACGACCGCCTTGGCGGCCGCCTCGATGCCGCGCTTGAGCGACATGGCATCGGCGCCCGCGGTCAGGTTCTTGTAGGCTTCCCGGAACAGGGCTTCGGTCAGCACCGTGGCGGTGGTGGTGCCGTCGCCGGCGATCTTGGACGTCTTGCTGGCGGCCTGCTTGACGAGCTTGGCCCCCAGGTTCTCGGCTTTATCCGCCAACTCGATCTCATCGGCCACGGTCACGCCGTCCTTGGTAACGGTCGGACCGCCCCAGCTCTTATCGATGACGGCATTGCGCCCGCGCGGGCCGAGCGTTGCCTTGACCGCCGCCGCCAGTTTTTCCACTCCGGCTAACAGCTTGGCCCGTGCTTCAGCCTCAAACGCCAGTTCTTTTGCTGCCATAATTGCGTGCCTCCTTAAGCTGCATGCGTTGCGAACAGTATTTTCAGGTATTTACGCATAAGGGATTCCACCGTGCAAAACGTATACCAAACGCCGAATACGCCGTCCGGCAATTTGGGTGATAGTGGATAACTCGCGAATTTACAAGGATTTATAGGAATCTCGAATCCCACCATCCACCTGTGCATGGCGTGCACCGCCGTCGACCGGGTGCCAATTCGGGCACCGCTCGCACCCTCACACGCCAACTTGACAGCCGCCCGCGGGAATTGCACGGCCATTCACTTCACTTGGCGTCAGCAGGGTATCGACAGAAGGGGAACGACTCGGATGCACAGGGGCACGGCCGCGGCGTGAGCCGGTAGGGTGGGCTCCGCCCACCGATTCGTCTGGCATGTATCAGTGCCGCAGTTGTAGGGTGGGGCTTGCCCCACCAGGAACCCGAACCCAAGGAAGGCGGTGGGGCAAGCCCCACCCTACATATTACCGACCGTGCTTGTCAAAACTCATCAGAAGTTGTGCGGA
>VGYL01001356.1 GCA_016872975.1 Planctomycetota bacterium | reverse complement strand
GCCTCTGACAGAATGAGCCTGAATATGTCATTGCGAGGAGCGCAGCGACGAAGCAATCTCAATCGTACGTCTGGGAGATTGCTTCGCTCCACTCGCAACGACATGGGGCAGTCTTCATTCTGCTGGAGGCTCTGAGGAGAGAAATGCGGTGCCCCTTCTGGCTGCCGTACGTTCCTTGTATGCTCTTACGAGCACACTACGAACCAGGGCCGTCTCCCCCACAAAACGGAGTCGCACACTCCTGTCTTGCCGGATGATTTGGTGGTTCTCCACGTCGTGCGGTACAGCGATTGCGGGAAATCCTCTGCCTGTCAAGGTCCGGCCGGGGAGAACTCCGGGCGAACGCAAAGTCCGGAGAGTGAGTACCTGGACGTCGTCAACGGGTGGCAGCGGCAAGGCCGTAGGCTTTGCGCGGGCCTTGCCGATGGCGGACGGACGAAACCATCGGCAAGCTCCGAAGACTCCGCTTGCCGCTGCCACCCATACAACAAACGACTTTGCGTTTGCCCTGGGGGAGAACTCCCTGTGCCTGGAGCAGGTAGAAGGGGTATGACTCCGACCGGCGGTTCTTGCGACGCCGGTTTCCACCGGCAGGATGGAATGGACAGGAAAGGTGAGCAGCGATGGCCATGTACGACAGGAAAGCTTCCGAGAAGGTCCGCAAGACCATGCATGAGCGCAAGAAGGGGACCCTCAAGAGCGGGCGCTCCGGCAAGAAGGTCAAAAGCCGCGAGCAGGCGATCGCGATCGGCCTGGACCAGGCCCGCCGCGAGGGCGCCAAGGTGCCCCCCAAGGAGTCCTCGTCCAAGAAGAAATGACCCTCCGGCGGGTCGCGGGGAGGGGTGAACCATACCCGAGCAGGCCGGAGTGCCCGGGCAGTGCCATGGCGGTACATTGGAGGCGTTCGGACCCGCAGTGTCGTCTTCTGCCTGTTTTGCGCCATGTCTTGTACCAGAACTTGCACCGGCAAAGCGGTTGACATCAGCCGCCATCGGGGGCTATGATAGGCTCGAATCGCGTCGGCGCCGGCAGTAACGGAGCCCTCGCACTCGCGTCCGTAGCTCAATTGGACAGAGCCTCGGTCTTCGGAACCGACGGTTGGGGGTTCGAGTCCCTCCGGACGCAGTCGGGAAGGCGACCTTCGGGGGCTTTGCGCGGGGGGATTGCCAGCGGGCTGTTGCGGACCCTTTTCTGCACCAGGCGCCAAACCGGGCTTTGTGCTACGAACAAAGGCGCGTGAGGTCGTCCAGGGTCAGATCGTCGAGGCGGGCGACGACTTTGTCGGCCTGCTGCAACTGGGCGGCTTCGTAGGTGTTCGTGACGGCGATGGTGCGCATGCCGGCGGCCCGGGCGGCCTGGAGGCCCCAGTGCGAGTCCTCGATCACGAGGCAGCGCGCGGCGGTGATGGGCTCGGGCCAGAGCTCGTTGAGCCGTTGCAGGGCCAGGAGAAAGCCCTCGGGGTCCGGCTTGCCGCGGGCGACTTCCTCCGCGGAGACGATCACGTCGAAGTAGCGGCGCAGGGCGGCCTCCTCCAGGATCAGCTCGATCTCCGGCCGCAGGGCGCCCGAGCAGATCGCCAGGGGGATCTGGGCCCGCGCCAGCAGGTCGAGGAACTCCCGCACGCCTTCAATGATCCGGCCTTCGGTCCGGGCCAACTGCTCGAAGAGGCGGGTCTTTTGCTGACCCAGGTTCTTGATCAGGGCTGTATCGCGGGCCTCTTGCCCGCGCGGCGCGGGCGGGACGACCGCGACACCTTTTGCGGGCAGGACCCGGAGGCGGCCCGCCGCGAGC
>VGYL01001355.1 GCA_016872975.1 Planctomycetota bacterium | reverse complement strand
TTACGGACACCATCCGCCTGGATGTCTACTGCACCGAAGATGGCGCCACCTGGACCGAGCGCCAGGGCATTGCCGAGAACATCTACCTGTTCGAAGGGCCGCGGCGTCTGCAGAACGGCGGTCACCTGTGCGGCGGCAACGCCTTCATCGGCGAGCAGAACCCCCTGGCGCTGCTGTGGAAGCCGGGGCAGGATCTCGCCACACCACCCCAGGTTGTGCGCATCCCCCGCAGTGACCCGCGCATCCGCCCCATCCAGGGCACGTGGTATCAGACGGCCGATGGGCGCATCTGGATGTACTTCCGCGATGTCGGCTTCTCGACACGCTTGGCCTTGAGCTGGAGCGACGACGGCGGGCAAACGTGGAGCGATCTTGCTCTGTCAGATATGCCCAATACCATGTCGCGCGCCAGTGCCGGCAGGCTGAGCGACGGCCGTTTCTACATCATCGGCAACAACTACGACCGCATGCTCGACCGCACGCACCTGCAGATTGCCTTGAGCGACGATGGCTACACCTTCGACCGCATGGTTACCCTGGTTGAGGGCAAGACCCATCGCCGGGTCGATGGGGTGCACAAGGAGGATGGCTGGCACTATCCTAACAGCCTGGTGGATGGCGACAAGCTCTTGGTTATCTTCTCCGTCAACAAGGAAGATATCCGGGTCGGCATGCTGGACACGACGAACGTGTAGATTGGGAACTGTCTGGAGAGATCAGCCTTGAACCCACGTGAGCGTGTTCTCGCCGCGTTACGGCGCCAGGTCCCCGACCGCATACCATACTTCATCCGGTGCACACCACCTGTGGTGGCCCAACTGCAAGAGCGAACCGGAGAAACGGACCCTGCTGTCTACTTCGACACCGATGTGCGTGACGCGGTCATTGATCCGCCGGTGGCCGAGGCGGATTACGGCGCCTACCTGGCCGGGAAGCCGGCCGGCACACAGGTGACTGAAGAGGGGATCGGCCAGGTCCAAGGCACGTTCGAGCATTATACCCGCAATGTCCCGCTGCTCGATCAGGCCAAGACCGTGCGCGATATCGAGTCCTTCCCCATTCCTGACATCGGCGACCCGAACCGCTTCGCGACCTATGGCAGCCGTGTCGCTGCCTTGCAGGCCGCCGGCTACGCGGTGCGCGGGCGCATCGGCTCGCTCTTCGAGTGGGCGTGGCAGGTGCGAGGCTTCGAGCAGCTCTTCCTGGACTTTGCGCAGCGCCCTGAGCTGGCCGAGCGCCTGTTGGACAGAAAGACCGAGATCCTGTGTCGCGCGGCCCGGCTGCAACTCGCGGCGGGCATCGACGTACTGGGCATCAACGACGATATCGCCATGCAGACGGGGCCGATGATGAGCCCGGCAACCTGGCGGCGCTGGTTCAAGCCGCGCTGGGCACGCGTGCTGGCCGCCGCGCGTGACGCGCGGCCCGACGTGTTGGTCTGGTATCACTCGGACGGCAACGCCACCGCGTTTGTGCCGGAGCTGATCGAGATCGGCGTCAATATCCTCAACCCCATCCAGCCGGAGTGCATGGACGGCGCCGCCGTCAAACGCCAGTTTGGAGACCGGCTCGCCTTCTGGGGCGGGCTGGGCACACAATCCGTGTTGCCCTTCGGCACGCCGGACGATGTGCGCCGGGAGGTCAGGCGATTGGCCGCCACCTTGGGCGAGAACGGCGGGCTGCTTCTGGAGCCTACCCACCAGGTGCAGCCGGATGTGCCCTGGGAGAACATCCTGGCCTACATCGATGAAGCGCGGCAGACCTGGTACGCCTGACAGGCAAGAGGCTGTCAACC
>VGYL01001354.1 GCA_016872975.1 Planctomycetota bacterium | reverse complement strand
GGCGTCGGCATGGGCTCGATGGGCATCTACATGGACGACTGCGTCAGCGGCACGCACATCTACGGCAACGTCCTGTGGAAGCTGCATCGGGCGGTCTTTCTCGGCGGCGGCCGCGACTTCAAGGTCGAGAACAATATCTTCGTCGACTGCAATCCGGCCGTCGAGTTGGACGCCCGCGGTATGAGCAAGTCGCCCGTGTGGCACAATATGGTCTACCAGACGATGAAGAAGAGGCTGGAGGATGTGAATTGGCGTGAGCCCCCCTACCGGGACCGCTATCCCGAGCTCGCGGATCTCGAACCTTACTACGCGAAAGACGACGGCGTCCCGCCCGGCAAGATCCTGGTCGCCCGCAACGTCTGCGTCGGCAGCCAGCTTCTGAAACTCACCTGGGGCGGCGTCAAGGAAGGCATGGCCGAGAGCCGGGACAACCTCGTCGATACCGACCCGCTCTTCGTCGATGCCGCGAAAGGCGACTTCCGGCTCCAGCCCGACTCCCCGGCTTATAAGCTGGGCTTTCAACCGATCCCCTTCGAGAAGATTGGCAGACAACCGTCGCCAGGCCCGCCCGACACGGGCTTCCAGATCCGCGGGACGCTCCCCTGGCACAACTTCCTGTCGGGACCGACCGCCTGGAACAGGGAGGATTACGAACAGTACCTGGACCGCATGCGTGAGCTGAAGCTCAACTTCATCGGCTTTCACTGCTACACCGGCGGTGCGGAGCGCTACGCGCCCTACGTCGAGCCCATGATCCGGATCGAGTACCGCAACGTGGTCCCGATGGCGGCCTTCGACACCTCGCTCACCGCCCGCTGGGGCTACCGGCCCCTGGCGGTCAGCGAATTCGCCTTCGGGACCGCGAGCAAGTTCCCGCTGCCGGCCGGGGCACGAGCGTTCGGCGCCGACTGCGCCATCCTGGCGCGGGGCAACGAAGACCGCTACCGGCGGGCCCAGGACCTGATGCGCCAGGTGTTCGACATGGCCCACACCCGCGGCATTCAGATGGCGATGGGCTTCGAGTTCGGCATCCATCCGCCGGAGCTGGCGTCCATTGTCCCGCCGGACTCGTGGATTCGCGGGGCCATGTTGCCCACGCCGACTCGCGCGGCGAACGCGGGGTGCTCAGCGCCCTCAATCAGAAGGTATGGCTCCAGTACCGCGAATTGCGGGAGTTCTTGACCGCTCTCGCGGAAGGGACGAACTGACGGCCGGCAGCGTTACGCGCGTTCGCAGTGACGCCGTCCGGCTTTCCGCAGCAGGGACGCGAGCGCTCGCACAGAGAAAGGCGCGGGACCGCCGGTTGTCGGGACGCTCGCATGGGGGGGCGGTGTCAGGACGTGTATGACAACCCCCTATCTGTCGTGTCGCGGGTGCGAGCGCCCGCGCGTGTTGAAGGCGCGCGCCTTCGATCCGAGGGCCAGAGGCCCTCGACACGCGCGGACAAGATGTCCGCGACACGTTTTCAGGCGTTTTTGTCGCGCAGCCAGCCGTGGGGCGGGCACATGAAGTCGGGGACCCGGCGGACTTTGCCTTCCGGGGTGACGCAGGCCAGGACGCTGGAGCCTTCCGCCAGGAGCAGACCGGTGCTGCGGCGGGTCAGCTTGTAGGTGTGCTCGACCTTGCCCGGCGTGACGTTCGAGGTCGTGGTCTCCAGGAGCAATTCCTGGCCTGGTTCAATTCAAGGTAACAGTTGGAGGTGTTCGGACTGATGAAAAAGAGGGATTCCTCCCGATCAAGAGAGTAGATCAACAAAAAACTCTTGGGTAGGAAAGGAATCCCGATGGTTCAACAG
>VGYL01001353.1 GCA_016872975.1 Planctomycetota bacterium | reverse complement strand
AGGGAATCGACGGCCCGCTCGATCTCCAGACCGCCTACGGGACCATTGACTGCCAGCGGATAGCGGGACCGACGGTCCTGCTGCGCAGCAGCAGCGGCGCCGTTACCGCGCGCGATCTCAAGGGCGAGGCCAAGATCGTGACCTCGTACGGCGCCGTCACGTGCGAGACGTTTGCCGGCACGACCCTCGATCTGAAGACCGACAGCGGCCCGATCGCGATTTCCGACGCCACCTTCCGCGAGTGCCTCGCCAACACGTCCTATGGCTCTCTCACGTGCCGCCGCCTCCAAGGCGACAGCCTCAAGCTGCGCTCCGGCAGCGGCAGCCTGAACCTCACAACCGTCGAGGCGCCCACCCTGGACGTATCCACCTCGTACGGCCACGTCAAGGCCCAGGAAATCACCACCGCCAAGCTGCTGGCCCACTCGGGCAGCGGCAGCATCCACATCGTCTGCACGCCCGCGACACCGGTCGATCTGGCTGCCGAGGTGAAGAGCTCCTACGGCGGGATCGAGTTCACCGCCCCGCCCGGCTTCACCGGCCAGGTGGACCTCCGCACCGACTACGGCTCGATTCGCACCGCCCTGCCGGTCACCGTCAGCGGCGCGCTCGACAAAAGGAAGATCACCGGCGCCATCGGCGCAGGCCGCGGTCTGCTCCGCCTCCAGACCGGCAGCGGCTCGATCTTTCTCAAATGAGTTGGAGCCAGGAAATGACAGGGGAAGAAGCCTGCCCCCTTTCTCTCTCGGCGAAAGCGCCGGCGCGATCTTCATCGAAAAGGCCCTCGCCTTCGTCAACGCCCGCCCCCGACCCGCGGCCCTGAAATAAAACCGCGGAAGCACCCTTTTTCACTGACCGTCTTGCCGGCCGGATCGTATATTATTAAGATGACTCCCCCGCGATAAGCGGGTTGGGCAGCCTATAGGGCTGCCTGTTTTTTGCGCCAGCCGGGCGAAGAGGCTCCTGTGAGACCGCGAACGATAATCTATGTGGACGGGTTCAATTTCTACGACGGAGCCGTCCGCGGCACCGCGTACAAGTGGCTCGACCTACAGAAGTGCTTTCTTATGCTGCGCCCAGGCGATGACATCCGCCGGATATGGTATTACACGGCCCTGGTCGATGGCTCCAAGGGATTACGGCAGCAAGTGTACCTGCGAGCCCTCGCGACCAGCCCGCTGGTGCAGGTGATGCTCGGCAAATTCAAACTCAAGCAGGTTCGTTGTGGCGTTGCAGGCTGCGACTACCCCGGCTCTCGCGTCTTCGACGTGCCCGAGGAGAAGCGCACCGATGTCAACATTGCCCTCCAACTCCTGGATGACGCCAACCACGACCGGGCGGACCAGTTCATCATCGTCAGTGGCAGGGCGATTGCGCGATCTTGGGTAACATGGCATAATTGGGTAATTGCGCTTCCCGCCGCTTGCTGAGGGACAGCAAGGGTCGAGGGAATCGTGTGAGCCTGGGAGTACATGCCATGGTGCAGAAACCGTCCGCCAAGATTCAAGACCACTTCGCCGAACTGACGGATCCTCGCGTGCGCAAGGTCACGTATCCGCTGATCAATGTGATCGTGATCTCCGTCTGCGCCGTCATCTGCGGCGCCGATGATTTTGTCGCGATCGCCGCGTGGGGCAGAAAGAAACAACAATGGCTGGCACGGTTTCTGGATTTGGAGAAAGGGATTCCGTCCCATGACCGCTTCAACGCCATCTTGGCCGCCATCCAGCCGGCGGAGTTCGAGAAGTGTTTGCTCAGTTGGATCACCGCGTTGCACGAAATCACCGACGGGCAAGTGAT
>VGYL01001352.1 GCA_016872975.1 Planctomycetota bacterium | reverse complement strand
TCATTTGGTACTTAGTTCTTGGGTCGGCAACGGTTCCAAGGAGCACTGGTCGATTTCCGCGATCTTCTGCACCCGACGGGTGTGCCGGCCGCCGTCGAAGGGGGTCGTCAGCCAGAGATCGACCATTTTCAGGGCCAGCTCGACGGAGACGGTCCGCGCCCCGATGGAGATCACGTTCGCGTCGTTGTGGGCCCGGCTCAGGCGCGCGAGCTCTTTGTTCCAGCAGACGGCACAGCGGACGCCGCGGACCTTGTTGGCCACGATGGTCTCACCGTTGCCGCTGCCGCCCATGACGATCGCCCGGTCGCACTCGCCCAGGCCGACCGCCCGCGCGGCGGGATAGATGAAATCCGGATAGTCGCACGCCTCGGTCGAATGGGTCCCGAAGTCCTTCACTTCGTGCCCTTTCCCGACCAGATGCCGTTTGACGCGTTCCTTGAGCTCATACCCGGCGTGATCCGTTCCCAACGCGATCTTCATCATGACTCCTTGACCCAGTTGCTCACGCAAATCCCCAGTGTACCGGTCGCCGGCCCCGCCGTCAACGCGGGTTTGCCGGCCGCCTTCAGGGCAACTGCCTCTTCGCGCCAAGACCGTTTGGAGTTCCGCGTTTACGCGGGTCGCAAGAGACCTGTCCTTGTTCTTTCGTGTCGCGGGCGCGCAACAACGGTCCTGCGCCCTGGCCCGGTCCCGGGCTTGACAGGGCGGAGTGTCTCCTGCTATCGTGACAAGCAGTACCACCTGCCTGTCATCGGTCTGCCTCGCGGAGGGCGGCTCGTTGCGGCGATAACCGGTGGGCCCGGCAGAAGGCCCACGCACAAGGAAAGGGTGGATCGGATGAGAGTTCGCACCGGGTCCCGTCGTGCCGCGTGGTTCGCTGGTTTCTGGGGGATCGCGCTGGTACTGCTGCTTGCGGTCGGCGCCCGGGCGCAGGACCCCAACCGTTTCGAGAACGCTATCCAGGCGTTCGAAGCCGCCGACCGGGCGAGTCCTCCGCCGGCGGAGCCGGTCCTGTTCGTCGGCTCCTCGACCATCCGCATGTGGACCGATCTGGCGGCGGCGTTTCCCGAGCATGCGGTGCTCAATCGCGGGTTCGGCGGCTCGCACATGAGCGACCTGCTGCACTACTTCGACCGCGTGGTGGCGGTCTATGAGCCCGCCTTGGTCCTCGTCTACGAGGGCGACAACGACCTGGCGTCCGGCAAGTCCGTGGACCACGTCTATGCGGAATATGTCACGTTCCTGGACCGGGTCAAGCGGCAGTTGCCCGGGACGGACGTGGCGTTCCTTGCGGTCAAGCCCAGTCCGAGCCGAGTCAAGCACCTGGAGGCGATGCGGCAGTTGAACGTCCGACTCGCGGCCTTGGCCGCCGAGGACCCGGTGCTGTGGTTCATCGACGTCTTCACGCCCATGCTCGACGCCGCCGGCCAGCCCCGCCCCGAGTTGTTCGGGCCGGACCTGCTGCATATGAACGCCGCGGGCTATGCCCTGTGGCAGAAGGTGATCGGCCCGCTTCTGGAGGAGTGGTCCGCGTCGAGGGGCCAGACCTTCCTGTTCGATTTCGGCGCGGCGGACCTCATGACCGGCCACGGGCCCAGCCCGAACGATCCGGTGAACTACTGGAACAATGTCACCGAAACCATCGGCGGCTCGGCCACGGGAATCCTCCGCGGCGTGGTCAACACCCGCAACCAACCGACGGACATCGTCCTGCAGATGCTCAGCCCCTTCAACGGCAGCGGTCCCGGTCGTTCCGGGACGGTCAAGTCTACACGCTTTGTGCCCAACGCCACGGCGGAT
>VGYL01001351.1 GCA_016872975.1 Planctomycetota bacterium | reverse complement strand
CCCGCACCACTCGCATCGCTTCTTCATGTTTTTCTCATGCCCAACGTCAGCGGTGAGGGGCGCTGACCCGTCCGCGGGACAGCGTACCCTCAACCGCCTTGAATCTCCTCAAAGCCCCTTTTTGGTGAAGTCAGTGCTTCTCCTCAAGGTGCATTCTGTATGCGGGCTTGCCGCGCGTGCGGCATCCCAATGTGTCAACAGCACTCATGAGGAGAAGCATGATGAAGTATTACACAACGACCACCGAGTACAACTGCGGAATCGACCTGCATGCGCGCCAGATGTACGCCTGCGTCATGGACCGGCAGGGCAAGGTCCTGCTCCACTGCAACATCGAGGGCAATGACTTCGCGTACTTTCTTAAGCGGGTGGCGCCCTGGCGCCACGACCTGACCGTGGTCTGCGAGTGCACGTTCAACTGGTACTGGCTGGCCGATGCCTGCGACGCGGCGGGGATCACGTTTGTCCTGGCCCACGCCCTCTATGCCGCGCACATCCACGGCGGCAAGAACAAGAACGACCGCATCGACTCGGAGAAGCTCGCCCACCTGCTGCGCAGCAACCTGATCCCGCCGGCCTACCGCTATCCGGCCGAGAAGCGCCCGGTGCGGTCGCTGCTGCGCCAACGGATGAGCTACGTCTGGAGCCGGGCCGAACTGATGACCAAGCTGTCCATGAACCAGACGGCGGAGGGACTGGTCCCCGCCGCCAAAGGCGGCCACAACCGGGACGTCTGGCAGGAACGCATCCTGGCCCAGATTACCAATCCCTACCATCAGCTCTCCGTCCGCTGCGATATGGATGCCATCCGCGTCTACGACAAGCTGATCCAGACGCTCGACGGCACCATTACCCTCCACGCCCGCGAGCACCAGAGCCGGGACTACAACCTGCTCCTGAGCGTGCCGGGCATCGGGCAGGTCCTGGCCATGACCATCCTCTACGAGATGGACACGGTCGCGCGCTTCCCGACGGTCAAGGACTTCGCCAGCTACTGCCGGCTGGTCAAAGGCTCCGTCGCCAGCGCAGGCCGCCTCAAAGGCCTCACCGGCGGCAAGATGGGCAACGCCTACCTGCGCTGGGCCTTCGGGGAGGTGGCGGTCATCTGCAAGCGCGCCCACCGCATCATCACGCCCTATGCCGAGAAGCTCGTTTCCAAGCACGGCACCTTCAAGGGCAACGCGATCCTGGCCAACCAGATCGCCCGCGCGGTGTATTTCATGCTGCAGTCCGGCCAGGCGTTTGACGCCGAGCGGATGGTGGCGCGTCGGTCTTGATAGGCCCGGACGGAGCTGAACCCGGAGAGCCGAACTGGGAAGCACATGATCAGCCCCAACCAAGAGAACACGTACCGGTGGGACTCCGATCCCGAGGTTCTCATGGGCGGATCGCCAGCCCCGTGCGATTGGAATGGGACGCTCCGTCGCGGGCCGTTATCCAGAGCTTTGAAGGAAGAGGTCATCCGCACCTGCACCGAGCCCGACCAAAACTGGGACACGGCCTTGAGCCGCGAACCCTCGATCCCGTGTGAATGGGTGGGAGCAGGGTGCAACAGAGCCAATGATTCTGGGCCGGCGCGGGCCTTGAGAGCCCGCGCCTATCAGACCGGTCGGATTCGCGAGAAGCCGGCCGAATCTCTACTGAGCCCGCATGGTTGTTTGGTTGGACGACCCGTACACCGAATCTAAGCCGGAGATCCTCCCTCAAAGACGATCAAGCGGTCCACACAGGCCCGCCAACGCACCTCTTTGCCCTTGCATCGTCAGGGGCTTAATGGTGGTTCGAGATTCACTTCTTTCTGAAAAGT
>VGYL01001350.1 GCA_016872975.1 Planctomycetota bacterium | reverse complement strand
ACCGACCGAAGAAGTCCTGGGCTGGTACCGGGCTGGCGGTCGCCAGCAGGACCAACGTCGCCAATCCTGTAAGAGCGCAATATCTTGTTTCTCTGGCAAGCATTTCTGATTGCGGCGGGAAGCTACGGAAGGGGAGATTGTTACTTGACGCGCAGGCGGGCGAAGCGGCGTTTGCCGACCTGAACGACCATGCCGTCGCGGGGCGTCATTTCGGCGTTCGCGTCGGCGGCCTTCCGCCCGTCGAGGGTGACCCCCCCTTGGGCGCAGAGCCGCTTGGCCTCGTTGCCGGTCTGCACCAGTTGGCAGACCAACAGCAGTTGCTTGATGTTGATCGGTTCCCCGGGCAGCGCGATTTCCGGCATGTCGTCGGGCAGTTGGCCCTGGGCGAAGATCTTGTCGAACTCCGCGGCGGCCGCGGCGGCGGCGGCCGGGCCGTGGAATTGGGCGACGATGGTTTTGCCCAGCAGGACCTTGGCCTCTTTCGGGTGTGTCCGGTTCGGGTCGGTCAACTCGGCGACCCGCTCCAGCGGCAGGTCGGTCAGGAGCGTGTAGTAGTTTTCCATCATGGCATCGGAGATGCTCATGATTTTGCCGAACATATCGGCGGGCTCGTCGGTGACGCCGACGTAGTTGCCCTTGGACTTGCTCATCTTTTCCTTGCCGTCGAGGCCGACGAGGATGGGCGTCGTGATGACGATCTGGGGCGGCTGGTTGTCCTGCCGCTGCAGGTCGCGGCCGACGAGGTTGTTGAAGGTCTGGTCGGTGCCGCCGAGCTCGACGTCGCTGCGGATCATGACCGAGTCGTAGCCCTGCATGAGCGGATAGAGGAACTCGTGCACGCCGATGGGATCGCCCTTCTTGTAGCGGATGTCGAAGGTATCGCGCTCCAGCATGCGGGCGACGGTCATCGTCGCGGCCAGGCGGATCGTGTCCGCGAGGCGCAAATCCGCGAGCCATTCACTGTTGTGGCGGACTTCGAGCTTCGCGGGATCGGTGTCGAGGATCTTGCCGGCCTGCTCGAAATAGGTCCGGGCGTTCTGCTCGATCTGCTCAGGGGTGAGCATGGGCCGGGTGGAGTTCTGGCCGGTCGGGTCGCCGATGCGGGCGGTGTAGTCGCCGATGATGAGCACGGCCTTGTGGCCGAGGTCCTGGAACTGCCGCATCTTGCGCAGGACGACCGTGTGGCCGAGATGGATGTCCGGGCTGGTCGGGTCCAGGCCGAGCTTGATCCGCATCTGGCGGCCGCTCTTGGCGGCTTCGGTCAGCCGCTGGCCCAGCTCCGCCTGCGTGAAGATCTCCACCGTCCCCCGGCTCAACTGCTTCAATTGTTCCATCACTTGTGTGCTCATCGGCATTCCGTGGCAAAACAACGATCCAGCGGCCCAAACCACCGTGGAGCGGTTGCGGTTACGACGCTCGTTTCGGCACGCGGTTGCGTGCGGCGTCACGTGCGACGTCCGACGTGACGAGCCGCGCAACCGCAACCGCGGCACGATCCGTCCGGCCTGCCCCGTGGGGCAGAGGGCGGCATTATACGAACTCACACGACGACGGGCAAGTACTGATCGCCGAATCGGCCAAGGCGAACGCAAAGTCGTCAAGACCTGAGAGGGTGTGTGAGAAAGGTGGCATCGTCAAGGCCGGTAGGCCTTGGCGATGGTCCAGGGCACGGGAAATCCGGGCCTGGTTCAATTCAAGGTAACAGTTGGAGGTGTTCGGACTGATGAAAAAGAGGGATTCCTCCCGATCAAGAGAGTAGATCAACAAAAAACTCTTGGGTAGGAAAGGAATCCCGATGGTTCAACAG
>VGYL01001349.1 GCA_016872975.1 Planctomycetota bacterium | reverse complement strand
CATGAGGTACGGGATGCCGGAAATCTGGGCGGCTTCGGGAGTCAGGGCCAGGAGGTCGTCGCGGCTGATGGTCGAAATCCGGAAGTTGCGGCTGCCGGCCATGAGCTGTTGCAAGCCGACCTTGAGCTTGTCCGCGAAGGTGTACAGGCCGATCGCGCCGAGCGGCATCTCCCTGACGGTGTCCTTGCCGTACTTGGAGACGAGGTCCTCGTAGGAAACGAAGATCTCTTCCACCGTGGTGCCGAACGCACTGACGGTCTTGGGCAGGGCCTCGGGGCCTTCCTTGAGCCACAGGCCGATGTTCTTGCCCACCATGCCCGGGATCATCAGGGCCCGACCCATGCAGACCGCTTTGGTGAAGGGGGCGCCCATGGCCAGGACCTTGAACACGTGGTCCTCGGAGCTGAAGCCGCCGGCGATGGCGATGTCCGGGACGAAGGCCTTCCTGGCGGCCAGTTTTTGGCACAGGTCCTGCGTCATGGCCTGCAGGTAGAACGTCGGCACGCCCCACTCCTGCATCATCCGCCACGGGCTCATTCCGGTCCCGCCGGGAGCGCCGTCGATCGTCAACAGATCCAGCCCGGCCTCGGAGGCCCACTTGATCGCCATGGCCAGCTCGCGCATCGGGTAAGCGCCGGTCTTGAGCGTGACACGCTTGGCGCCGAGCTTGCGGACCCGCTCGACCTCTTTCAGGAAACCCTGCTGATCGATGAAGCCCAGGCGGGAATGTCGTTCGAAGTGCTTCAAGGCGCCGTCGCGGAAGGCCGCCTGGTTGGCCTCGTTGGAGGGGTCGGGGGTGACGAGATAGCCTCTCTTTTGCAGCTCCAGGGCCCGCTCCAGGGAATCCACCTGGATCTCGCCGCCGATGCACTTGGCGCCCTGGCCCCACTTGAGCTCGATGCATTCGACGCCGAGCTTGTCGATCACGTACTCCGCGACGCCCAGACGCGTGTCCTCGACGTTCATCTGGACGATCATATCGCCGTAGCCCTCATGGTAGCGGCGGTACTGGGCGACGCGCTCGGCCATGTTCGGGGCCTTCTTCACCTTGCCGTGAGCGTCCAATTCCAGCCCGGGATCGATCCCGCAGACGTTCTCGCCGCAAACGATCGTGACACCGGAAATCGCGGCGCCCGCGGCGAAGTGCTCCCAATTCTTGCGGGCGATCTCCGTCGAGCCCAGGGCGCCGGTGAAGACCGGCAGACGCATCTTCACCTTCTTGCCGAGGCCGTATTCCGTCTCCGTGTTGACCATGGGAAACAGGGTGCTGTCGGAGTGGCCCACGGCGCCGTCGGCCAGACCCTTGGCGCCCACGGCGTAGCCGGCGATGTTCAGGTGCGAGTAATCGACCGGGTAGTTCTTGTCGGCGCCGGCGGTCAGAGTGCCGAAGGGACCCGGGTAGAGCACCTCCCGGCCGCGAAAGGTCGACTTGAAGATCTCGCAATTGCCCCGGCAGCCGTCGATACAGCGGGTGCACAAACCCGAGACCGGCGCCACGCTCCGGGAGCGGTTCATCGTCTGTGTTGCTTCATTGGCATTGGGCTGCAGCAGATTCATCCTGCAACTCCTTCACAAAACTGTTCTTGCTATTCATTAGCGGAGCTTATATTATGGGGAGTGGATGCTAATCAGGGAAGCACCGAATGCTGATATGTAGCATAAGGCAGGTTAATAATGCATATAGAAACACTGAAAATATTCTGTGATCTGGCGGACTCGCGGTCGTTTTCCAAGACAGCGGAGAAGCACCTGCTGAGTCAATCCGCCATTTCCCAGCAACTGGCCCAGCTCGAGTTGGCGCACAAGTGT
>VGYL01001348.1 GCA_016872975.1 Planctomycetota bacterium | reverse complement strand
TGTCGGGCGGATCGGAAGCGACCGAGACGGCCATGAAGTTCGCCAGGCAGTACTTCCGCCAGGCCGGCAAACCGAGCAAGTACAAGTTCATCGGTCTGTACAAAGGGTACCACGGGGCAACCATGGGGGCCATGTCGGCCACCGGGCTGGGCGGGCCGCGCAAGAGCGTATTTGGTCCCTTCCTGGAAGGCTACGTGCACATTGCCCCGCCGGCCTGCTTCACCTGCGCCTACGGGCTCAGCTATCCCAACTGCGATCTTCTTTGCGCCCGCATGTTGGACTACACCATCCAGCAGCAGGGAGCGGAGTCGGTGGCCGGCTTCATCATCGAGCCGATCAGCAACACCGGCGGCATCTCCACGCCCCCGCCGGAGTATCACCCGTTGATTCGGGACATCTGCACGAAGCACAACGTCCTGCTCATCTACGACGAGATCATCACCGGGATGGGGCGGACAGGCCGGTGGTTTGCCTCGCAAACCTTCGGCGTGACCCCCGACCTGCTCTGCTGTGGCAAGGGCCTGTCGAGCGGCTATGCGCCCCTGGCTGCGGTGGCCATCCGCGACGACCTGTACTTCTCGACCTTCTGGGGCGAGGACAGCGCCAATATCCACTTCGCGCACGGCCATACCTACGGCGCCAATCCGATAGCTGCGGCGGCCGGCCTGGCGGTCATTGATGTTGTGGAACGCGAGGGCTTGATTGCCCATGGACAGAGGATCGGCGACCATATCCGGGCGCGGGTGAGCAAGGAGGTCGCTGCCCTGGGCATCCTGGGCGAGGTGCGGGGCAAGGGCTGCCTGGTGGGAGTCGAGTTCGTTGCCGACATGGCCAGGAAACAGCACTTCCCCCTGGAGCGGCAGTTCGGCAAGCGGGTGGAGCGGCGTTTGCTGGATGCCGGTATCATTCTGCGCTGTGATCCCAACTGGATCGCCTTTGCGCCGCCTCTCATCACGACCATTCCACAGGCCGACGAGATGGTGGATATCTTCGTGCGCTGTGTGGGCGATGAGCTTCAGGCCGGCGGTGCGTGACAGATCCCCAGGAGAAACTGACGTCCCCATGATCATCGCCTACTCACGTGAATGGCAGTATAAGGATATCGGTGACCGCAAGCAGTTCTTCGTTGACGATGACGTCGTGGCGTGCGTGCGCAATGTCAAGCGCACTTATCACAGCCCCAAGAAGCATCCCGCCAATCCCCTTATCCAGCGCGACCAGCCCTGGGAGGTGCTGATCTACCCGCGCGCCAACAGCTTCAACGTCATCTACGACCCCGCGGAGAGGCTGTTCAAGTGCTGGTACGAAGACCAGTTCGAGTTCTTCGGCGTGGATAACGAGCGTGCCGAACTGTGTCGCTCGCGCATCTACTACGCGGAGTCCGAAGACGGCCTGCGCTGGCGCAAACCCGGCACGGGCAAACTCTTCCTGGACGGCCGCAACACCAACACAGTCTTCAGCTATCCTCCTTACGAGATTGCCGCCGAGCTGTCGGTCCTGCTCGACGAGCATGACCCCGATCCCGCCCGGCGCTACAAGGCCGTCTACGTTCTGCGCTCGCCCAACGCCAACCGACCCAAGCGCTCGACCATGCCTGCCCCGCACTGCGCGGGTGTTTCGCTGGCCTTCTCCCCGAACGGCATCGACTGGACGCCCTTCGCGGGCAACCCCATCGTGACGCACTGGGGCGGCGATGCCCAGATTCTGACCTATGATCCCATCGACCGCAAGTACATCCTCAACGGCCGGGCCGACATGAAGTGGGCCACCAGCCACCCGGAGTCTGATCCCTGGTTCTTCCCTGTCTATCCCGGACAG
>VGYL01001347.1 GCA_016872975.1 Planctomycetota bacterium | reverse complement strand
GACTCCACTCCTCTTGGCGCGCCGAGGCCGGTCCAGGAGGCGCAGCACGATCTGCCGCCGGCGCTCCCGGCCCATGACCTGCACGCCTTCGCGGAATCGACGCCTTGATCTGAGCGCGTCATCGGCGAGGACGCAGGCATCCATCGAAATTCCAAGCACCAAATTCCAAATTCCAAATTCCAAACAGATCCAAAATCCCAATGACCAAAACCAGAAACGCGGCGCTGCCCGTTTTGGATTTTGAATTTTCTTCCCTTTTGAATTTGTTTGGGATTTGGTGCTTGGAATTTGGTGCTTCCGCCCCGGGCGGATTTGGTGCTTGGAATTTGGAGTTTTGTTACAATTTGCTTCTATCGCGCCACCGCCTCGGCTCCCATCCGGGCGGCCCGGCGGCGCAGGCCTTCCTTGAGCAGGCGTTTGCGCATCCGCAGCGAATTCGGGCACACTTCCACCAGCTCATCCTGCTGAATGTATTCGAGCATCGCCTCCAGGCTCATCAGCCGCGGCGGGCGGACCCGGGCGGCCTCGTCCTTGGTGGACGAGCGGATGTTCGTCAACTGCTTGGCCTTGGTGGCATTGACCACGATGTCGTTGTCCTTGCAGTGCTCGCCGACGACCTGACCTTCGTAGACCTCATCGCCCGGCCGGACGAAGAACAGGCCCCGGTCGTACAGGGCGTCAAGCGCGTAGGCGGTCACGGTGCCGGTCTCGCTGGCGATCATCACGCCGGCCTGCCGGTCGGGGATCGCGCCGCGCATCGGCTCGTAGCGCTCGAACGTGTGGTGCATGATCGCCCGGCCCTGGGTGGCCGTCAACACACGGGCGTTGAGGCCGAACAGGCCGCGTGAGGGGATCATGAACTCCATGTGGACGTAGTCGCTGGTCCCGCTCTTGGTATCCATCCGGAGCAACTCGCTGCGGCGGGTGCCGATCAGGCTCATCACCGCGCTCTGGCAATCGGCGGGACACTCGATGGCCAGCCGCTCGATGGGCTCCTGCCGGATGCCGTCCTTCATCCGGATGATGACCTCCGGCTTGCCCACGCAGATCTCGTGGTCTTCCCGCCGCATGTTCTCCAGGAGAATGCCCAGGTGCATCAGGCCCCGGCCGGAGACGATGAATTCATCTGCGGTGCGGCCCGACTCCACGCGCAGCGCCACGTTCGTCTGCAGCTCCCGCTCCAACCGGTCGCGGATCTGCAGCGAGGTGACGTACCGGCCGTCCCGACCCGCGAACGGACCGTTGTTGACCTGGAAGGTCATGCTCATCGTCGGCTCGTCGATCGCCACCACCGGCAGCGCGCTGGGCTCGTCCGGACAGGCAATCGTATCGCCGATGTCCACCGGGTCCAGGCCGGCCACGGCACAGATATCTCCCGCTTGGACTTCCTCGGCCCGCTTCTTGCCCAAGCCCTGGTACTCGTACAACTGCACCACCTTTTGCTGCGTGTGGCGGCCCTGCTTGTCGATCACCGTCACCGGCTGGGCCTGAGCGAGCTGGCCCGCGAAGACCTTGCCCACGGCCACGCGCCCGACGTAGTCGGAATACTCCAGCGAGGTCACCAGCATCTGCAACGGCTGATCCGGATCGGCCTTCGGCGCCGGGATGTTGCGGATGATCGCCTCGTAGACCGGCTTGAGGTTGCGGTTCGGCTTGGACAGGTCCATCGTCGCCCAGCCCTCCTTGGCCGAGGCGTAGATCACTGGGAAGTCCAGGGCGTCGTCGTTGGCCTCCAACTCGACGAACAGGTCGAAGACCTCGTTGACCACGTCCTCGGGCCGGGAATCGGGCCGGTCCACCTTGTTGACGACGAGAATGGGCTTGAGCTTGTGGTG
>VGYL01001346.1 GCA_016872975.1 Planctomycetota bacterium | reverse complement strand
GGAGCTTAAAATGTCAATTAATCCGCAGTGAAGGTTACGATCCAGCGTGATGCGCACGCGCTCGAGCGTATGGCTCTCATACGCCTCACGATCGTAAGACACTCCTACCGCTGGCCGTGCCGTAAGGCGCCGATGCTCAGCAAGGAACTCCGCAATGTGTGTACAGTCCTGGATGTCTCCGGCGGATACGCCGCCCGAGCCGCACTTGATTAGCTCGCTCGCCACGCAATCATGAATCGGCGCGCGAGTCTTTGTGATGATGCCGTTCATCTTGCGCTTAATTTCCGCAAAGGACGGGACCCCCTGGCCTGCTCCCCGGGACTTGATCCAGGTCTTATGAGAGTCTTTACTGCCCAGGGACTGGGCAGGGAGGCTCAAGATGAAGAGGACGCGACATAGTCCGGAACAGATCATCGCCAAGCTGCGGGAGGCTGATGCCAAGCTGGCGAGCGGAGCGAACATCGGCCAAGTGTGTCAGCAACTCGGCGTAAGCGAGGCCACCTTCCACCGCTGGCGGAACCAGTACGGCGGGATGAAGGCCGGAGAAGCCAAGCGGCTGAAGGAGTTGGAGCAGGAGAACGCCCGGCTGAAGAAGCTGGTGGCGGACTTGTCCCTGGACAAGGCCATGCTGAAAGAGCTGGCCGAGGGAAAATGGTAAGCCCGACGCGCCGCCGGGGGGCGGTGGAGCAGTTGGAGGCGGGATTCGAGACCTCGGAGCGTCGGGCTTGTCAGGTGGTGAACCAGCCACGCAGCACGCAGCGGTATCGGCCGAAGGCCAGGGTCATTGATGTGGCACTGATTGGCCGGCTGCACGAGTTGGTTCGGGCTCATCCGCGGTACGGCTATCGGCGGATGTGGGCGTTGTTGCGTGGCGAAGGTTGGCGGGTGAACCGCAAGAAGATCTGGCGGCTGTGGGGGAAGGAAGGCTTCAAGGTGCCGCAGAAACAGCGGAAAAAGCGGCGTTTGGGCAGCAGTGAGAATGGCATCGTGCGATTCCGCCCGCAGCATAAGGACCACGTGTGGACGTGGGACTTCATCCACGACCGGGATGAGCGGGGCCGGCCGCTGAAGTGGCTGAGCCTGGTGGACGAGTACACGCGAGAGTGCCTGGCATTGGAGGTGGAGCGGAGCATGACTGCCTGGGATGTGGTGGACGTGATCCGCCAGGTGGTGCTGATTCGCGGTACGCCGGGGTACATCCGTTCGGACAACGGCCCGGAGTTCATCGCCCAGGCGATCCGCTCGTGGCTGGAGTCGGCGGGGATCGGCACGCTGTATATCGCTCCGGCGTCTCCCTGGGAGAACGGCTACGCGGAGAGCTTCTTCAGTCGGCTGCGGGATGAGTTGCTGAACGCCGAGCTGTTTGCCGACCTGCGGGAGGCCAAGGCGTTGGCGGCCTCGTGGCAGAACGAGTACAACCATCGGCGGCCGCATTCGTCGTTGGGCTATCTGACGCCGGCGGCGTTTGCGGCGAAGTGTGTAGCAGGAAGAGAAGACTTGGGGGCTCCGCCCCCAAACCCCCGGCTTCTTTCCCCTCCTGTAGAGGAGGCGAAACCGAAGCCCAAGAGCGTCAACATGGTCCAGACTCTCATAACGACTGGTACATAAATCGGGGGCAGGTCAGGTGATTCCCTCGGCCGACGAGTGGTACAAGGCGGCGTACCACAAGAGCGACGGGGTGACGGGCAACTACTGGGACTGGCCTACTGGCACAAACACTGAACCACGCAACGACCTATTCAATCCGGACTTGGGCAACAACGCCAATTTCATCGTAGGCTACCCCCAGATCGTCCCTACGATAGGTAGCCCATACTGGCGGACCGAGGTCGGCGA
>VGYL01001345.1 GCA_016872975.1 Planctomycetota bacterium | reverse complement strand
GGCGCCGGGCGGCCTCCGCGTCGGTTTCCCGGAATCGCGCGACCAGCCGCGGCTCGGCGACGGCGCGAGGCAACAACAGCACCTTGATCAGGCTATCCTTCTCGCCCGCCGCCAGGTCCTCGATCCACCGGGCGGCCTCCGCCACTTCATCCCTGATCTCGGCGGCCTGTCCCGGGCGGTCCGCGGGCACGATGCTCAGCGCGGACAACGTGTCGCGCAGAGACTCGACCTGGAAATCGCGCGGGGACCTGTTCTGGGCACAGAGGCCGGCGCCGATGCATCCGGTGACGTAGCCCAGCGTCATAATGTCGATGGACATGCGCGTGAATTGCAGGGCGTTGTGCGTCTGGGAGATGGCCTTGGCCGAGACCAGCAGGCCATCCACGCCTTGCGGGAGGAGGGCCCGGTAGGGAATCTCGACCACCGCGGAGATCCCGTGGGGCAGCAGGCAGCCCACCCGGGTCAAGGCGGTGTCGTCGAAGTAGTGCGGATCGTAGTCCGAAGCGGCCAGCGCGATCGTGTCGGCATGACGGCGCTGCCCGATCACGTCCTGGAGCGTGATGGTGTACGCGCCGGCGATGCGCCGGGATTCCCGCACCGTCAGCATGGGCAGGAAATCGTACCAGTGGGCCTGCCGGTGGGTGAGCTCGTAGCCTCTCTGCAGCTCCGACGGGTGGCAGTTCACGAGAATGTCGTAGTCCCGGTTCGTGGGGGAATCCGCCCAGGCGTGCACACCGGGGTTGAGGTCCCACTGGCTATAGTTCTGCGTGGCCTGCATCCGCCGGTCGCCGAAGTCCCAGGGGACCCCGGCAAAGGCGGCGACATCGCCGTCGCCGGTGGCGTCGATGACGAGCTTGCCCGCGACCAGGGCCAGACGGCCGTCTTTCTCCACGACCAGACCGGTCAGGCGGTTGCTTTCTTTGGTGACGCCGCAGATGATGGTGTTGGTCAGCAGGGCTCCGCCGTTGCGGGTCGCTCCGTTTCGGAAGTAGAGCATCATCGAGGCCCGCGCGGCGCCGGCGCCCAGCCGCTTGCTCTGCTCTTTGACCCCTTCGTCAATCTTCTGAAACACGCCGCTCTGGCGGTATCCCCAGTAGTACCCCATGACGCCGCCGAGGGTCTTGGTGCCGCCCAATTCCGGAAAGTACTCCACCGTCGCGACCTTCGCGTTCCTCTCCAGTGCGGCCATGGCGGCCGGCGCCCCGGCGGTCCCCCCGCCGGCGATCACGAGGTCCGTCCGGAGGATCGTGGGCACGTACTTCTCCTACGAGAAGGCAAGGCCTCTGATGGCATCGTTCACGCGACGGTCGGGAATCGCGGTCACCTCGCAGCGGCGCAGCGGTATGGCGCCCGAGGCATGATGAATGAACTGGGCTCTATCGCCGGGACCCTGGCCCAGCGGCAGATTCTCCACCAGGGTCCGGGCCCGCCGGTCGCTTTCAGCAATGTCCTGGCAGGCCGACTCCGGCGGATGGGGATCGGTCAGGAAGACGTAGTTGCCGGGAACCTGCCTGACGGCCGGCTCTTCCGCGCGCGGGATCTGGCGCGTCTCCCAGGCCATCTGGACAAGATGGGCTTTGGCAAACGCCGGGTGGCTTTTGATGAGATGGACGCACAGGGCGTCGGTCCGGCGTCGGGCCTCCGGTTCGGCGTCCTGCCGTGGGGCCGAAAAAGCGAACTCCAGAAAATACTGTCCCGGCATGCGTTTGCCCTTGTGCAGGCGGACGCGATCGTCCAGCAGGCCAAGCGACGCCGGGACGGAGATCTCGCGCTGCACATCGTCCCGGACGCGGTAGAACTCCAGGCAGAACGAGTGGTCGGTCCGGGCGCGGGCCGG
>VGYL01001344.1 GCA_016872975.1 Planctomycetota bacterium | reverse complement strand
CGTGCGGGGTGCGTCCTGCGCAAGACCACGCACGAGGGACAGCGCCATACACATGACAAACTTGGATAAGGGGACGACACATGATGAGCGAAAATGAGACGAGACATCCGATACATGCCACGTGCTGCCCGTGCGGGTGCGGGCAGGAGCACGCCGGCGATGGGATCAGCCGCCGCGGCTTCCTGCAGGGCGTGGGCGGGGCCGCCATGCTGGGTACCGCCTTGAGCGGCCTGACGTGGGCGACGCTGGGCGCCGGCCAGGCGCCGGTGGCGATGGCCCCGCCGCGGCGGGCGCTGCGGGTCAAGCCGATCCTGTTGTATTCCACGTACAAGGCCCGGCCCCAGACGAGCTGGCGCAGTTGGGGCGACATCGAGACGCAGGAGCAGGCCGACGCCGAGGTCGGCCGCATCGGTGGGGAGTTGAAGAAGCTCAAGGCCAAGGCCGATTTCCCGGTCGAGTTCCTGCCGGTCGCGGCGATTCGCGGCGCGGGCGACGTGGCCGGGATCGCCGACCTGGCCGGGGCCGACACGATCCTGCTTTACGCCGCTGCCGGGCCGCAGGACACGTTCAACGCCCTGACCCAGACGGGCAAGGACATCATCTTCTTCGTCCGCAGCAAGTCCGGCCCGCACTATCTCTGGTACGAAATCGTCAGTCCCCGCTATCTCCGCCAGCACACCGACCAACTGCGGGCCAAGGGCATGGATGAGCTCGACGTGGTCGTCGACGACCAGGACGAGATCCTCTGGCGGCTGCGGGCGCTGTGCGGCCTGCACAACGCGCTGGGGACGAAGATGCTGGCCATCGGCGGCCCGGGCGCGTGGTCTCAGCCCATCCAGAAAGTGACCGAGCGGGTGGTGAGCCAGTGGCGGTTCGATATTCAAACGGTCTCCTACGAGGAGCTGGGCAAGCTGATCCGTCAGGCCCGTGCCGATGAGGCCACCGTGGCCCTGGCCCGCCGGCGGGCGGACGAGTACCTCAAGCTGCCCGGGACCACGTTGGAGACGAAGCGCCAGTTCGTCGACAATTGCTTCCTGCTGGACCAGATCTTCCGGACGCTGATGCGGGAGGCCGGCTGCAGCGCGATCACGGTGCACCACTGCATGGGCACGATCATGAACGTGTCGGAGACGGCCGCCTGCCTGACCCTCACGACGCTCAACGACGACGGCTACCTGGCGTTCTGCGAGTCGGATTTCGTGGTGATCCCGTCCGGCGTGCTGCTGGCGGGTATCGCGGGCAAACCGGTCTTCCTGCACAACCCGACCTGGCCGCACAAGCAGATCATCACGCTGGCCCACTGCACCGCCCCGCGCAAGATGGACGGCAAGCACCTCGAGCCGGCCCGGATCCTCACCCACTTCGAGTCCGACTACGGCGCGGCGCCAAAGGTCGAGATGCGCGTGGGCCAGAAGCTCACCAGCATCATCCCCGATTTCGCCGCCGAGTTCTGGCAGGGGCTGCGCAGCGAGATCGTCGAGAACCCGTTCCTGCCCATCTGCCGGTCGCAGATCGAGGTGAAGTACGGGATCGAAAGCCAGAAGCTTGCCGAGCGGCTCCGCGGCTTCCACTGGATGACCTGCTACGACGACTACACGAAAGAGGTCGGCTACGCCTGCCGCAAGGTCGGCATCAAGTGGGAAGTCCTGACGGCGTAGGGACCAGTCAACCGGCGATTCTGTCCTTTGGGTCCTTGAGAGGTCCTTTCAGACTTCAAGGACCTAATACTACAACGCTACAAGTGCCCCCAGTGACACTGGGTTATGCTTTCCAACGTGATGCCGAGGGCTTGTAGACGAGCGATCGTCCGGCGACGGTGGCAGCGGGCGGCCTTGGCG
>VGYL01001343.1 GCA_016872975.1 Planctomycetota bacterium | reverse complement strand
ACCCTCTTACCTTCTTCCCCTCTTACCTTCTTCCCCTCTTACCTTCCGCGTTCGCGGTGTCCAATTCGGCTCTCCGTACCGGTGGCCAGGCGGCGAATGTTCTCCCGATGGCGAAGAATCACGAGCAGGGGAATCGCTACGGCCGCGATGAGCAAAGGCCACAGGTTGGTCGGATGCCAGCCGGGGACCGCGACCATCCCGAGGATGAGGGCGACTGGAAAAGCCACCGCCGCACAGATCGACGCGAGTGAGACATAACGCCAGAGCAGCACCACCGCGATCCAGACCGCCAGCGCGATCCCAGCGCCGAGGGTGAAATAGGGCCAAAGGCCCAGGGCGACGCCGAAACTGGTGGCGACGCCTTTGCCACCCCGGAACCGCAGATAGACGGGGAACACGTGGCCCAGGATCGCCGCGATGCCCACGAGAAGCCACAGGGACAGGTGCAGAGGGTCGTCCGGTACCCCGACAACGCCCCCCACGACGGCCATCGGCGCCAGGCCTTTGAGCACGTCGAGCGCAAAGCCGAGGTAGCCCCACTTGCGGCCGACCGCGCGGGCCAGGTTCGTGGCCCCGATATTCCCGGAGCCGATGGTGCGCAGGTCCTTGCCGTGCGCCCGGGCGATAAGGAACGCGAACGGCACGGCGCCGAGCAGATAGACGCCAACGACGGCAACGGCGAAAAAGACGTACGTCACAGGGGCCTTTCCCTATGGATGCATCATGGACGATTGCCAATTCCGTCACGCCCTCGGCACGACGGACTACTGCCAATACTAAGCGGTAAAAGGGAAATCGTCAACGACGCAAACCAGAGATCGATCGAAACCACGAAGGACACGAAGAGCGCGAAGAAGACGGGACCAAGACGACGGCCTCCAGGGTTGTTTTCCTGCTTCGTGGCCTTCGTGCTCTTCGTGGTTTCACGCCTTTGGTTGTGGCCGAAGGCCGCGCTGGGACTTCGAGGGGATTGACGGATTCTCTCCCGAATGCTATAATCTGATCCAATGCCGGACTTCGGGCCGGCGAGCACCGACGCCAACGCCGAAAAAGACGTAGGTCACAGGGGCCTTTCCCTGTATTTATGAATTATGAGTCATGAATTATGAATCATAGATCATAACTCATAACTCATAAATCATAAATCACAACAGGATCGCCTTTTGCATGGGATATCTGCGGATTCAAGCCATTCTCGTTGCCTCTCTCCTCGTGCTCGGTCCGGCCGGTCTCGTTCGTGCGCAGGTCCCGGCGGGGTCGCCCGGCGCCGCCACGGGCGTTCGGGGTCCGTTCGAGATCAGTGAATTCCTGGCGATCAACGACCGGGGCCTCGACGATGAGGACCGGGATGAGGAGGACTGGATCGAGATCCACAACGTTTCCGCGGGGCCGGCGAGCCTGGCGGGCTGGTATCTGACCGACCGGGCGGACAACCTGACCCAGTGGAAGTTCCCCGCCGTGACGCTGGGGCCCGACGGCTATCTGGTCGTGTTTGCCTCGGGCAAAGACCGGCGTGATCCGGCCGGCACGCTGCACACGAATTTCAGGCTGAGTGGGACCGGCGAATACCTCGCCCTGGTTCGTCCGGACGGAGTCACGGTGGCCTCGGAGTATGCCCCTGCCTTTCCGGTTCAGGCGCCCGATGTCTCCTACGGCGTCAGCGGCGCGACCACGGAGATCGTGCTCCTGGCGCCGGGCGCGCCGGCCAAGGCCCTGATCCCGTTCAGCGATGCCCTGGAACAGCGCGTACGGCCGGATGCCCCGCGTCCCTGGACGCATGAAGAGCTGGACGACTCGTACTGGCTCTCCGGAAAGACGTGGGTCGGATTCGGCTATTCC
>VGYL01001342.1 GCA_016872975.1 Planctomycetota bacterium | reverse complement strand
GTGGCATCGGCATCCTGCCGATGAAACATGGGCTGAAAGCCCATGCCACGGAGAACAAGGGCGAGACGCCCTCGCCACGCACGGGCGAGACGCCCGTGATACTCATGGGCGGGACGCCCATGCTACGGGAGGTCCGCGGCGATCTGGACTGGATCGTGATGAAGGCCCTGGAAAAGGACCGCGCCCGGCGGTATGAGACCCCCGGCGGTCTGGCCGAGGACGTGCGGCGGCATCTGGAGCACGAACCGATCCTGGCCCGAGGGCCGAGTACCGCTTACCACCTGCGCAAGTTCCTCCGCCGGCATCGCTGGCAGACCATCGGCTTGCTGACTACTGTCCTCCTGGCCGGCACGGCGGTGGTCGTTCTTTCTCAGTGGAACCAAGCCCGGCTCCAATTGGCCGAGGCTGAAGGTTTCAAGCACAGGAACATCCTCTCGCAGGCCCGCGAGCAGTACGCCAAGGCCGAGCGCGACGCGGCCTTGGAGACGATCCAGCCCATTCTCCACAGCACGCACGTCCGTGCAGAAGCGCAGCTTCTCCAAGCCGGCATTCTCGCGGAAAACCGGCGGACGGAGGAGGCCGTGGCGGTGCTGAACAAGCTGCTGAACGAACCGCCCGTGATTGCCGGGGCAGCCCATGCACTCTTGGCTCGTATTCTCTGGGAGAGCGCATCGTCCGATGCCGAGAAGCTCAAGGAGATTGAGGCGCACGGTCGCCAGGCCGAAACCTTGCTTCCCGAAACGGCGGAAGCTCACTTCCTGCGCGCCATGACCGCGCTGACCGTCAAGGAACAACTCGCCGCACTCGACAAAGCGCTGCAGCTTGACCCAAGCCACTATGAGTCGCTCCGTCTGCGGGCCTTCACCTACTACGCCTCCCGGAAATACGACCGCCTGCGCGAGGATGCACGCGTCATGACAGTCCTGCGGCTTCGTGATCCCCTGGGCCATTCTCTGCGGGCGATGGCCTGGCGGGCGTCGGGTCGCTATCCCGAGGCGATCGCGGACTACGACCGGGCGCTGGTCCTCACACCCGGGGATGATCCGGCCCACCTCCGTCTCGCCACCGAACGGTCGGAGACTCTCCTGGCGATGCGGGACTACGAGCGGGTTCTCGCCGAGGCACCGGTGGCGGCGAAAGATGGCTCGCCCTTGCCGTACCATCTCTTCGGCGCTCTGACGGCCCTGGGGGACTATGAGAAGGCGACAGCCCTGTTCCGCCAGATCATCGCTCCCGGCCACGAAGCACGCCGCAAGTTCCAGGATTGGTGCTCCAGCTACGTCTTTGACACCTTGGAGGCCCGGCAGTCCTGGCATCCGGCGGGCCGCGAGCCTACAGATGCCGCGTTCCTGCCGATGATCGAGGCCGAGGAGACCTATCGCAGCCTCTCGGCCAAGGGCCGGCGTTTGACTACGGACGGGTTCAGTGCGGCGTGGTCGCCGGATGGAAGGAAGCTGTTGTTCAGCCTCGGGGTGCAAGGCAGAAGCGGTGTGGCGGTCTTCGATCCCGCTACCAAAGAGACGGACCTGCTGATCGTCCCCGGCAAGGACCCCAGGTGGTCGCCCGACGGGAAGTTCATCGCCTTCGTCCGGGATCGGCAGAACCTGCGGCTGGAAGAGTTGGCCACGGCCGAGCGTGGGAGCCCGCAGCCTCCGGTGACCGACGAAGAGGTCTGGGTCATGAGCGCCGCTGGCACGGAGCCCCGTCGTCTGGCCCGCGGCAGTTGGCCTTCGTGGGGGAGCGACTCGGCGCACCTCTACTATCTCTCACGCGGGGACGGCGCCCTCTGCTCGATCTCTCTGTCGGGGCAAGAGCCCGCGTCGAAACCGATCCTGAAGT
>VGYL01001341.1 GCA_016872975.1 Planctomycetota bacterium | reverse complement strand
GCATGTGGTGACTCCTGAATGACCCGCTCACGCCTCGCGCCGGCCGATGGTGGCATTCGCGCCCATCGCCAGATTGCCGCCGTCGAAGGCGAGCACCGTGCCCGTGACATAGCCGGACGCATCGGAGGCCAGGAACATCACGACCCCCTTGATATCGTCGGGCACGCCCAGGCGGCTCATCGGGATGCCGCGCAGAAAGCGTTCGCGCAGCCCCGGCGTGTTGTCCATGCGGACATCGAAGTCCGGATTGGTGATCTGCGCGGGGGCGATGGCGTTGACGCGCACCCCGCGATCCGCCCACTCGGTGCTCAGCTCGCGGGTCATTTGGATCACGCCCGCCTGGCCGACGCTGTACGCGAAGTTGCCGCGGCCCAGCGCCCGAACCCCGCCGATCGACGACATGTTGATGATACTGCCTTTGCCGCGTGCCAACATGCGCCGCCCCGCCTCCTGGCAGGAGATGAATTTGCTGACCAACGTGGCCTGGATGACCTTCATGAAGTGCTCGACCGTGATCTCTTCGGGGTGGCCCAAGGTATTGGCGCCCGGGATGTTCACCACGACATCGATCTGGCCGAACTCCCGGTCCACCTGCTGGTACATCGCCCGGATTTGTTCCTCGTTCCAGACATCATAGACCGCGGGGACAACTTTTCGCCCCAGCTTGCGGATGGTCTCGGCGGTGGCGAGCAACCCCTCCTGGTTGATGTCCGTGATCAGCAGATCGGCCCCCAGTTCGGCAAGCGCAAGCGCCGATGCGCGGCCCATGTTTTGGGCCGCGCCAGAGACCAGGGCGACGCGGCCGGTCAGATCGAAGAGTGGATGGGTCATGCGATAATCTCCTCTGCGCTGATGCCGGATGCGCGCATCGCAGCGATACAGAACGCGGTCAGACCTCTGGGGACCGCCCTGATTGTCGTTCGCCCAGCCCCATCCTCCTCCCTGCGCAGGAAGAGGCGCCAGACTCCCCCTCGCCTGGCAGAGCTTGTCCTGAGCCTGTCGAAGGAAGAGGGGGGCAGGGGGTGAAGTTCACACCGCCTCAAACAGCAGCAGCTCCGAGGTGAGCGCGCCTTCCAACCGGACCGAAATCCCCTGCTTCATCAGCGTGAAGCCGACCACTACGCAGGCCTGGCCGGAGTTGTCCCACGTCACGCGATAGCGCCGGCCCAGGTCGAGGCCGCGCAGTCGGAGCAGGTAGTCGGATTCGCGCGGGTCGGAAAGCTGGAACACGCCCGCGACCCCGGCCGTGCGGTCGCGGCTGGCCAGCTCCAGCACCCCCCACCCCTTGGGCTCAGGGCCGCCGAAGACCGGCGTGTGGTGGTAGATCCGGCCGGTGCTCATGAACGGCCGCACGAAGCCTTTGTACAGGTCCAGCATGTGCTTGATGCGGCTGGCGTGCAGCGGGCTCATGGCCACGCCCAGGGGCGACAGGAAGCCGAAGGTGGGCCGAACGAAGAGCAGGAGGCGCGCCTGGAAGTCGATGTCGCCCGTGATGTGCCCGTCCTGCCCGCCGATCAGCCGGTCGACGTATTCCGGCGGCAGCGCCATGGTCATGCCGTTGGTGATGGTGAAGGCGCGCGGCGCGATCTGCCAGTCGGTCACCCAGGTATGGCTGAAGCGGCGCACATGGCCGATGTCGGTGCGGCCGCCGCCGCCCGCGCAGTTCTCGAAAATGACGTTCGGGAAGCGCGCCCGCAGCCGCTCGTAGACCCCGTAGAGGGCTTCGTAGTAGCGCCAGTAGCCGCTTTCCACGTAGCCATCGCGCAGGTTCCACGAGCCGGGACCCATGCCGCCCACGTTATAGTCCAGGCGGAAGAACTCCAGCTCGTTCTCGGCGATC
>VGYL01001340.1 GCA_016872975.1 Planctomycetota bacterium | reverse complement strand
CCCAGGTCAAGTGCGCGATCCCCGATTGGGCCGAAGGGCCGTTCCGCAACGGCGTCTACGATCCGGTGCTGGACGATGGGGTGAAGGTGAACCTCACGCCGCTGCAGGAGGCGGGGGTGCTGCGGTATGGGAAGGTGGTGTGAGGATGTTCAAGCCTGACTTTCAACGCACGGACCTGCTCATTGATATGATCGCTCGCATCGAGGTGGCGCGCGACCGCATCTTGCGTGCGCCTGTCGTGCCCCGTTGGGAAGCCGAGCTGCGCAGCGATGCCGTCGCGCGCAGCGCCCATCACTCGACCAGCATCGAGGGTAACCCCCTGTCGCTGCAAGAGGTCACCGATCTCTTGGCGGGCCGCGACGTCCTGGCTCATCCGCGCGATCGCCAGGAAGTGCTCAACTACGCCGCGGTGTTGCGGTATATTGATCGGAACTTCCTGGGCCAGGCTCGAGAGATCACCGACGAAACCATCCGTCGCCTGCACGCGCTTGTCGTCAAGGATCTCCTGCCGCCCACTGAGGTGGGCCGTTACCGTCGGGTGCCAGTTGTGGTGGGAGTACCGGCCACAGGCGAAGTTGTCTTCCGGCCTCCCGACTGGGAAAGCGTCCCCGACCTGGTGGCCGATTTGGTGTTCTGGCTTAATGGGCCCGAGTCTGCCGGTTTGATGCCGGTGTTGGAAGCAGGGATCGCCCACTACGAGCTAGTCCGCATTCATCCTTTTGTAGATGGCAACGGTCGCACGGCCCGCGCGTTGGCAAGCCTGGTGTTATGTCAGCGAGGTTTCGATACCAAGCGGTTCTTTGCACTGGACGAGTACTACAACCAGGATCGCGCCAGCTACTACGAGGCCCTGCGCGCCGTGGATCCAGGCACCCGGGATCTCACAGAGTGGCTGGAGTATTTCGTGCAAGGGATTGCGGTTGAGATCACGCGGGTCGAACGCCGTGTCCAGCAGATGACCACGCTCTACAACCTTGAAGCCCAAGGCCAACAGATCGCCCTCAACGTGCGCCAGATCAAGCTGCTCGACTATCTGCGTCAAAGCAAGGGCGACATCGCCAATCATGAATACCAGAGCCTGTTCCACGTCTCCAAGCGAACAGCCAGCAACGATCTGGCTGAATTGGTTACGCATGGGCTTCTGACCGTCGAAGGCGCCGGACCAGCCACGCGCTATCGGCTGAGCCTTCGCAATGGCTGATTGCCCGATTTTTTGCCCGATTATTGCCCGATAGACGAGGTGAGCCGATGCTCGTCCGTGCCCTGACTCAGTATTTTCAATCCCACTTCGCCAGCACCGGCGACCATACAACCGTCCTCTGGTTCGACCCCGACCATGAGTACGAGGCGCTGTTGCCCCACCTGGCGGGCGTGACGCTCTGGCGCTACGACGGCAGCCTGCTGCGCCTGCGCCACCGTCTCATCCATCGGCCGGCCGGCGAGAAGACGGTCGTCTACCTGCCCATGCGCCAGGAAGACGCCGAGGTCCTGCGGCCGTTCTTCGCGACCAGCCTGATCTTCACCGACCGGCTCTACAAGTTCCTCCGCCGCCAGGGGCTGGACTTCCCGGACGATCCGCAGGTGGCCCACGAGCTGCGCGCCCTGCTGCCGCGGCTGGCGGCCCGCTCGGTCGGCAAGGGCCGCGAGTTCTGGACCTACAACCTGGCCAACCTGGAGCGCGCCCGCGAGACGTTGATCGGCAGCTTCGATGACGCGTTGCTGCGCTTCCTGGCCGCGCCCGCGGCGGAATGGGCGCGGCTGCGCGGGGAGCAGCTCGACGGCCTCTTTGCCGCGCAATTGGAGAACAGCTACGGCCTGGCGGTAGCGGCCGAGGAGGAAC
>VGYL01001339.1 GCA_016872975.1 Planctomycetota bacterium | reverse complement strand
CGGCGCCTTAACGCCAATAAGGCTACGGGGTGACATTTTCATAACCTCCTGTTCTAGCGTAGCTTATGTCAAACCGAGGGACAAATCGTAGCGTTGTGGTACTATGCCAGAGAAGGAAAAGACGATCTTCGAAGCCGTCGCGAAGCTGCCAACGCCGGCCGACCGCCTGACCTATCTGGACCGCGTCTGTGCAGATGACCCGGCGCAGAAAGCCAGGATGATCGCGCTCTTGGAGGCGCGTGATAACCGAGATGGCCTTCTCGATTCCCTGCTGGATGACTCGGATATCGTGCCGGAGAACGTCGTGGAAGAAGGCCCGGGCACCGTGATCGGCCGGTACAAGCTCCTGGAGAAGATCGGAGAAGGGGGCATGGCGGTGGTCTACATGGCCGAACAGGAGCAGCCGATCCGCCGCAAGGTGGCCCTCAAGATCATCAAATTGGGGATGGACACCCGCCAGGTCATCGCCCGCTTCGAGGCGGAAAGGCAGGCCCTCGCCCTGATGGACCACCCGTCCATCGCCAAGGTCTTCGATGCGGGTTCTACGGAGACCGGCAGACCCTACTTTGTCATGGAGTTGGTCCGGGGCGTTTCCATCACCGAGTACTGCGATAGGAATAGCCTGAGCACCAAAGACCGGCTGCACCTGTTCCTCCAGGTCTGCCAGGCCGTGCAACATGCCCACACCAAAGGGATCATCCATCGGGATATCAAACCGTCCAATGTGATGGTTACCAGCCATGATGGTGAAGCCCTTCCCAAGGTGATCGATTTCGGCATCGCCAAGGCCACCAACCAGAAGTTAACGGAAAAGACGCTCTTTACCCGCTACGCCCACCTGATCGGCACCCCCGCCTACATGAGTCCGGAGCAGGCGGAATTGAGCGATCTGGACATCGATACCCGCTCGGACATCTACTCCCTGGGGGTTCTTCTCTATGAACTCCTGACCGGGACCACGCCTTTCAGCGAAGAGGAACTCCGCAAGGCCGGCTACATCGAAATGCAGCGGCTGATTCGGGAGCAGGAGCCGGTCAAACCCTCGACCCGAATCCGGACTGCTCTTCGTGGGGCGAGCGTCCCCGCTCGCCGTGGCGAGGGCATCCTGCCCGCGCTGCGAGGGCGAGACGCCCTCGATACGGAAGAGAGCAAGGCCAAGATGGCCTCGGGACGCAAGGGCGGGACGCCCTCGCCACGACTGCCGTACCTCCGTTCGACGTACGAGCAGGTTCGCGGCGATCTGGACTGGATCGTGATGAAGTCCCTGGAGAAAGACCGCACCCGCCGCTACGAGACCGCCAGCAGTCTGGCGGAAGACATCCGCCGGCACCTGGAGCACGAGCCGGTGTTGGCCCGCGGTCCCAGCACCGGCTATCGCCTGCGCAAGTGCCTCCGGCGGCACCGCTCCCAGGTCCTGACCGCTCTGGTGTTGGCCGTGGCCGCCGGGGCGGCGGTGGTCGTGCTTTCCCAGTGGAGCCAAGCCCGACAGCGATTGGCCGAGGCGGAAGGTTCTCGGCATCAGGCTGAAGGCTTGCGGCACAAGGAGATTCTCTCCCAGGCCCGCGAGCAGTATGCCAAGGCCGACCGGGAAGCGGCTTTGGACACGATCAGGCCCATTCTCGACAGCAAGCACGTCGGATCGGAGGCCCGGCTTCTCGAAGCCGGCATTCTCGCGGACAACCGGCGGACGGACGAGGCCGTGGCGGTGCTGAACAAGCTCCTGGAGGAACCGCCGGCGATTGCCGGGGCGGCCCATGCCCTCCTGGCCCGCATCCTCTGGGAAACCGGCTCGCCGGACGCCGAGAAACTCCAGCAGTTTGAAGAGCATCGCCGTCGCGCC
>VGYL01001338.1 GCA_016872975.1 Planctomycetota bacterium | reverse complement strand
CTACTCCCAGGCGGGTGCCATACCGGCCGACTATTGCTTCCCGTTCCGGGCGGAGTCGGCCGAGGTCCTGAAGGCGGCCCTCGCGCACAATCCGGTGGACGCCCGGGCGCACTACTACCTGGGCAACCTGCTCTACGAGCTGCAACCGCAAAAGGCGATCGAGCACTGGGAGCGGTCCCGCGCGCTCGACGGCTCGTTCGCCCTGGTCCATCGCAACTTGGGCTGGGCCTATTATCGCACCAGCGACGATGTCGCTCAGGCGATCGCCAGCTACGAGAGGGCGGTGAGCAGCAACGCCAACGACCCGCGGCTGTTCACCGAGCTGGATCAGCTTTATGAGCTGGGCAACGCGCCCGTCGAGACGCGTCTGGCGGTCCTGGAGAAGCATCGCGCGACCGTCGCCCAACGCAACGACAGCCTGGAGCGTTGGGCGGCCGTGCTGGTGCTGGCGGGCCGGTACGATGAGGCGGTGGACCTGCTCGCCAGGACCCATTTCCACGTCCGCGAAGGTGGCGGCGAGATTCGCGGCACCTACGTCAATGCCCATCTGCTGCGGGGCCTGAGCCGGCTCCGGCAGAATCAGCCGCAGGCGGCGCTGGAGGACCTCCTGGCGGCGGCGGAGTATCCGGAGAATCTCTCCGTCGGCCGCCCGCGGAGCGGCGACGCGCTGTCCCCGCAGATCGCCTATTACGCCGCCCGCGCGTGCGAGGCGCTGGGCGATCCCAACCGGGCCCGGCAGTACGATACGAAGGCCGCGGGCCAGCGGGGCGGCCGAGGCGCCAGAGGGGGCGGCTTCGTGTCCGAAGCCCGTTTCTTCCAGGCGATGGCGATGCAGAAGCTGCAGCGCGACAGCGAAGCGCAGGAGATCTTCGACGAGCTGATCAAGGCGGGTCAGGACCGGCTCACGCGCGAGGAAACGGCCGATTTCTTCGCCAAGTTCGGCGAGCAGGAGGCCCGTCAGGGGCGCCAGGCCTCGGCGCACTACCTGGTCGGCCTCGGCCATCTGGCCAAGGGCGACCTCGACAGTGCCCGCGCCTCCTTCGCACTGGCGACCAAGCTCAACGTCAGCCACGTCTGGGCCCGCCAGATGCTCAAAGACAATTGACGAGCCTCTGACAGAAGGAACCATGCCTCGCGCGGAGACACGGAGGCGCAGAGTAGATCAAGCCCGAACCTGTCTCAAGCTCTGCGTCCCAGCGTCTCCGCGTGAAGTAGCCACGCGCGCAGCGTCGGCTCTCAGCGCGGCCACGCCAGGGGGAAGGTGTCCATGCGGGAGGCGGGGGCCACGTGCCCGTCGGCGAAGGCGCAGTTGCCCTTGCCGGCGACGCGATTGCCGCTGGGGGCCTGGTGGAATCCGGCGATGACATCCGCGAACGTGCCGACCCCGTCCGGCCCGGGCTTGACGTTCCAGGCGCTGCCCCTCTGCTGGACCTTCGCCACCGCGTCCGTCGACGGCCACAGGGGAAACAGGGCCGTGTCATTGAGCCCCTGGGTGTTGATGCCCACCTCCTTGAAGGGGCCCTCGTCGGCATGGGTGAACGTGCTGCCGGGGTTCTTCACGGTCGTGAGCTTGTAGGCGAGCGGCTGGCAGGGACTGTTCCGCGGCCCGAGATAGGCGTTCTGCGTGTAGTTCATCCACGGGTTGTAGCGGGGCACGCCGGTGGCGATGTCGTCGTCGAAATCGGGGTGGTTGTAGCCGGATTTCGCCAGGCGCCGGAAGGTGGGACAGATCAGCGACCGCACGTTGGACAGGTACCCGAAGAACACGCTCCCATATTCCGGGTGGTAGCGCAGGTTCACGTCCTCGTTGCACCAGCGGCGATGATCGCTGACATCGCCCG
>VGYL01001337.1 GCA_016872975.1 Planctomycetota bacterium | reverse complement strand
CGACGCGACAAGAAACTACGCCTCGTCTGGGACTTCGCCCAGAAGAGGGGACGCCTTCGGCGTAGCTTGGCCGAAGCGAGTTGTAGTATAACCCCTGTCGTCTTGGGACAGGATGCTTATCATGAAGATGCCAGACGCTTTCAGCACACGATATCGGGATCTGCTTGGGGGAACATACGATTGTGTTGACCGTATTGTGCTCAACGCGTACTTTCCGCTGGCGCAGTCGCCCGGCGGCTTTCGCTGCTGGTGGCGGGCCCTGTGTGGGGGCGACGACACCTTGGACGACACGCACGTAATGCGATTCGCCGGACACTTCAGCCGCCGGGTACAGGCATTTGCGAAGAAGAGCGGCATCCCGTTGATCTTCTGTGATCGAGGTGAGCGCAAGCATGAGGTCGCCGAGCCGCATGTTCCTAGCAACCCTGCCTTCCGCGGCGTGTTCTGTATTCTGGTGGGACGCGCCCCCGCGCCCGTGCGGCAAGTGAAGCGGTTCGGCAAGGGGGGCATTGATATCAAGACCCGGACGCCGTATCCCTGGGTGAACCACTACTCGTTTCATATCATGGACCCGCAGTGGGGCCATGTCATCGTCAAACTTTGCCCGCACCCGCCGTTCAACGCGCAGATCATTCTCAACGGGCACGAGTACGTCGCCCGCCAAGCGCAACGCAAGGGGATCGAATTCACCAAAGAAGGCAACTGTTTTACCGAAGTTTCCGACGCCGCAGGCCTGGCCAAAGTCGCAGATACCATGAGCACCTCGAGTGCTGTAGGGCGCTTGGTTCAGGTCTGCGAGCGTTGGATTTATTCGGCCTGCCTGTGTTTCGCCCTCACCCGTGAAGAACAGGAGCGCACCCGCTTTCGCTACGAGTATTCGGTCTATCAGGGCGAGTACAGTCGCAACCTCCTCTTTACGCGCGGACGCCAGATGGAGCAGGTCTTCGACACTGTGATCGACCGCACCCGCGCCCCGCTGGACATACGAACGGTCAAGACCATCTTCGGCTACAAACGTCGTCCCTTCAAACAGCGCGGCAGGAACAGCAAGCCTCCCAAGATTGAGGTCGTGGTCGAGAGACCTGCCTGGAATCTCACGGTGTTCAAGATCCACTTTGGACGCCTCACCGTGAAGATTTACAGCAAAGGCGAACACGTCCTCCGGATTGAGGCCATAGCACACAACACCGAGGATCTCCGCTGCGGCAGGCGGATTGACCGATTCCCCGAGATGGTGTTGGCCCTCAAAGAAATGGTCGAGCACTTCTTGGAAGTCCTTCATTCCATGGATGCCGCATTCATCGACAACCACACGTGGGAGCATCTCTCCGCTCCATCTACGTTGGGAGACGCTCGCATCGCCGGATTGGATCTCACCGACCCGCGCACCCGGGCCGTTATCCAGGCCGTCGTCGCGCTGGCCCCCAATCCCCAGGGCTTCTTTGTCTCGGATCTCGCCGCCCAAGTCAACACGATCCGGCCCACCCAGCCCAGCCCCTACCAGCCCCGCCAAGCCGCATACGACCTCAAGAAACTGCGTGCAAAAGCCTTTGTGAGCAAAATCGAGGGCACACGCCGATACGAACTTCTCCCCGATGGCCTTTCCACCTTGATGGCCATTGACCTTCTCTACAACAAAGTGATCAATCCCTTGTTGGCCGCGGCACGGACATGCACAGCCTCGCCCCTGCCTCAACCCAGGACACAAATCGATGTTCATTACAAAAACATCCTTAACGAAATGCACGGCCTTTTCCGCACCGTCGGCATTGCAGCCTGAAAACATCGACAATTCTGTGTCGATGACGCGGCGGTAAGGGCCTTTTCTGCAGCGGTCCGATTA
>VGYL01001336.1 GCA_016872975.1 Planctomycetota bacterium | reverse complement strand
GGTCATGCGGTCCCTCGAAGCGGCCCAGATCCTCGCGGACAAGCACGGCATCGACACCGAGGTGATCGACGTGCGGACGCTCAAGCCGCTGGACATCAAGACCATCGCCGAGTCCGTCCGCCGGACCGGCAAGCTGATCACCGTCAGCGAGGCGTTCTGCTGGTGCGGCGCGGGCCGGGAAATCGCGGGGCAGTTCATGGAGTACGACTTCGGCGACGGCTCCCGTGGCTTCGACTACCTCGACGCGCGGCCGATCAACCTGGCCGCCCGGGACGTGCCGCCGCCGATGAGCGAGCCGCTCGAGGAGGCCAGCATTCCCAGCGTCGATCAGATCGTCGAAGCCGTGAAGCAGGCGGTGGGACAGTGAATTGATAATGGATAATCGATGATGGATTAGGATCTTCAATCCAGAAGGATGGGGACAACACCGATGGCAAGAGAAGTCACCCTGCCGAAGATGGGCCAGACAATGGAGGAAGGCACCGTCGTCAATTGCCTCGTCAAAGTCGGCGATGAAGTCAAGAAAGGCGACGTGATTTTCGAGATCGAGACGGACAAGGCCACGCTGGAGATGGAGTCGCCCGCCGGCGGCTTTGTGAAATACATCCTGGCCCAGGCCAACCAGACGCTGCCGGTCGGGGGGGCCATGATGGTGCTGGGCGAGAAGGACGAGCAGGTGCCGATGAGCTTCGTCGCGGCCCTGACGGGCGGCATAGGCCTGGCGGCCGGAACGATGAGCACCCCGGCCGCCCAGATGCCGACGACCATCACGCCACCGACGGCTGCCGAGCCGGTCGCGCCGAGCAGGCCGATCGGCAAGATCATGATCTCGCCGCGGGCGAAGAAGATGGCGGAAGAGCTGGGCGTCGATCTGACGACGGTCAAGGGCACCGGCCCGGCCGGCAAGATCACCGAGGCCGACATCCGCGGCGCCGCGGAGACAAAACGTGTAGCTCCGCCGCCCTCGGCTGAGAAGGCGACCGCTCCCGGTCGCCCAAAGACGTCGGGCGGGGACGCCCGACCTACGCTGACAACCGCCGCCGAGGCCAGGCTCGGGTCCACGGTCCCGGTCAACCGCCTGCAGCGGATCACCGCCGAGCGGATGCTCAAGTCCAAGCGGGAGATCCCCTGCTTCTACCTCACGATCCGCGTGGATATGACGGACCTCGTCGCCGCGCGGAGCAAGATGAACGAGACCGGCAACGTGAAAGTCGCGTTCAACGATTTCATTATGAAAGCCGTGGCCACCGGATTGGAGAAGTATCCGATGATGACCGGCCAGCTCGCCGGCGATGCGATCAAGCTGGCCGACGCCATTCACGTCGGCCTGGCGATCTCCGTCCCCGACGGCTTGGTCGCCCCTCTGGTCAAGGACGTCAATAAGAAGGATGTCCGCCAGGTCGCCCGTGACAGCCAGGCCCTGATCGAGCGGACCCGCAACGACAAGCTGGACCTTTCCGACCTCGAAGGCGGCTGCATCACCGTCAGCAACCTGGGCGGATTCGGCATCGAGTCGTTCATCCCGATCGTCGTCCCCGGCCAGTGCAGTATTCTCGGCATCGGGCGGATCACCGACACCTGCGTCCCGGACAACGGCAACATCCTCGTCCGCAAGCTGATGAACATGACCCTCTCGGTGGACCACAAAGTGACCAACGGCGCCTACGCCGCCCAGTTCCTGGACTTCGTCAAGAAGATGCTGGAAGAGCCGAAGCAATTGATGAATATGGAATAATGGGTCGTACCTCATGATATTGGTAAGACTTTCTTGCGAAAACGACAATCCAAGGCCGATTCTTGTACGGCATTGCGTTCCTCAGCCCAGATGTCACGCTGGAGGTCGCTG
>VGYL01001335.1 GCA_016872975.1 Planctomycetota bacterium | reverse complement strand
ACAGGGGCAGAACCCGCGGTCCCAGACCTTCGAAATTGGTCAAAGACTCATCGAACCCGTATTCCTGAATCAGCGGGGCTTCGCCCACGTCCCGCTGGCCACCCATGTGCCATTTGCCGAAGTGGCCCGTCGCATACCCGGCCTGCTGCAGGAACCGGGCCAGCATGGGGGCCTGCGGATCGAGCCACTGCGCCATGCCGCGATCGGTGTTGTTCGCGCGGTTGTTGAGGAAGGAGGTGATCCGCCATCGCTGCGGGTACTGGCCGGTCGAGATGGCGACCCTTGACGGCGAGCAGATCGGGGAATTGACGTAGAACTGCTCGAACCGGAGCCCTTCCCTCGCCAGACGGTCGATGTGCCTGGTGGTGGCGTCGCGGTTCCCGAAGCAGGACAGATCGCCCCAGCCCATGTCATCGATGAAGACCAGCACCATATTGGGCCGCGTGGCCGATCCGGCGGACGGGGCGGCGGAGCCGTACAGACGGGCCGTGCAGAGAGCCGCCACGGAACTGCCCATCACCCTGAGGAAATCGCGTCTGGTATGCATCACCCGATACGTCCTACATAATCTCATAAACACGGTTGCGGACTCGGCTCCATGGTATCCTCTCTTGCCGGCCGGAACAAGCATGAAAACGACGGCAATTGGCAGGGTGTGCTGTGCACGATGTCACGGGACGGGCTTTTTCTCTTGCGTGGGCGGGCAACTTGGGTCATAATGGGTTCTTCGGCGTGGATGGGCGTCCTTGACGAACCTGTGACGACGTGGCTGGGTCATGGCCCGAGGCGGTGTGATGAACACGAGGAACAGGGCACCGAACACCTTCAACTCCCCCAACGGCATCGCCCTGTGCCATCCGTTCGAATAGAGAAAGGAGACAGGCATGAAAAGGCTCACGTTCTTGTTGCTGACGGTCACCGTAACGTTGCCGCTGCGGGCGGCGATTCCCGAACCGACCGGGGCATGGGAGTTCGATCCGCCGGACCGCACCAAGGCGACCATCGGCGCCCCGCTGCAGCTCGTCGGCACGATGCAGGAAACCGCGGGCATCCACCCCGAGGACGGCGCCATTCAGATCGGCGAGGGCAGCTACTTCGTCTGCACCCACGGCATCGCTCCCAACGGCGGCGGCACGAAAATGAACCGATGGACCCTGCTGATCGACTTCAGCTATCCGCCCAGCAGCCGGTCCGACCCGCCCAGCGGCTACAACGACCTGTTCCAGACCAATCCGACCAACGTTGACGACTCCGACTGGACCATCAATTCGGCCGGGGCGATCGGCATCGGCGCCGTGGGCTACTCCAGCACGCGGAGTTACACCACCCAGGGCGACACCTGGTATCGCCATGTCCTGGTCGTCGAGAACGGTGTGCGACACGATCTCTACATGGACGGTGTGGAGATCTTCAAGGGGAACCAACAGGGCATCGACGGCCGGTTCAGCCTGGCCGCGACGATCCTGCTCTTCTGTGCGGGCAACAACCAGGACCGCGACGACGCCCCGATTAACGTCTCGACGGTCGCCTTCTGGGACACGCCGCTCAGCGCCGCGGACATCGCGGCCCTGGGCAAGGCCGGCGACAAGTTCTTCACCCCCAAGCGGGCTTCGGCCCCGGCGCCGGCGGACGGCGCCACGGATGTGCCCCGGGACGCGACGTTGAGCTGGAAGGCCGTGGAGTATCCGTGCAGGCACGATATGTACTTCGGCACGACCGCGGCCGACGTGGACAGCGCGACTCGGGCGAACGCCAAAGGCGTGCTGCTGAGCCGGGGCCAGGCGGACACCACGTTCGACCCGCCCGGCTCGCTCGCTTACGGCCGGACCTATTACTGGCGGATCGACGAGGTCAAACAGTCCCCCGACGG
>VGYL01001334.1 GCA_016872975.1 Planctomycetota bacterium | reverse complement strand
TGAGGAAAGTGTGATGTTCGAAGTTTGATTGTTGATTTTCGCTTTTGGGATCGTTGCTCAAAGGATTCATGCGGCGCGCCCTCTTACTTCCTACATCGAACTTCAACCTTCAGACTTCCAATGCAGACCGCACTCTTTGTGTTCCGGTTGCTCCCACCACCAGCGGCCGCTGCGGAGGTCGGCCCCGGGGGCCACCGCCCGCGTGCAGGGGGCGCACCCGATGCTGGGATACCCCCGGTCGTGCAGCGGGTTGTACGGGATGTCGTGCGCCCGGAGGAATTCCCACACCTGGGACTCGGTCCAGTCGATCAACGGATTGAGCTTGGCCAGGCCGAAGGTTTCATCCCATTCGACTCTTTCCATCGCGCAGCGCGTCACCGCCTGCTCCCGGCGCAGGCCGCAGATCCAGGCGTCCGCCGTGGCCAGCACGCGCGCCAGCGGGTGGGTCTTGCGCACCGCGCAGCAGAGCTTTCGCAACGCCACGCTCCGGTAGAACAGGTTCGGTCCCTGGGCGCGGACCAGCGCTTCCAACTCCCCGGTATCGGGCGCGAGGACTTCGTAGCGGAAACCATACCGCTGCATGGTCCGCTCCATCGTCTCGTAGGTCTCGGGAAAGAGCCGGCCCGTGTCCAGCGTGAAAATCCGCGGCTGGGCGTGAACGGCACAGACCAGGTGGGTCAGGACCTGATCCTCCAGGCCCAGACTCGAAGCGAGCACCAACCGGTCGGCGGGAAGAATCTGGCAGACCTCCCGGATCGTTGCCTGGGCGTCCTGGCCGTCGAGGGCGCGTTGGAGTTGGGAGAACAGACGGCTGATCATATGGAATACTCCGGCGGCTTGTCTTGCACACGGCCGAGCGGGATGTGATTCCAGGCCCGCTCGTGCAGGTAGTACAACGCGATCTTGGTGAACAGCTCGATGACGCCAATGGAGATGGCCACCGTGAACCTGCCGCTGATGAGAAAGGAGATCAGGATCGTCGTCAGCGTGCCGGTCAGCCGGTAGGAGAGCGCCTTGATGATGCTGCGATAGTGCTTGTCGTGCATCGTCATCCCTTTCGAATCGTCACCGCCCAGTGCTCGGCCACGCGGGCCTGCTCGAGGATGCGGTGTCCCTCCGCCGCCACGGAGCGCGGGACGTTGTCGATCGGCTCCCCAGGATCCAGCAGCACCTGCAGGACCTGGCCCGCCTGCAACTGTGACAGAGCCATTTTCGTTTTGACGAAATTCATCGGGCACGCCACGCCCCGCAGATCCTTGACGAGGTCAACCTTCATAAACTCCTTTGGCTTGTCTGCTGTACCCTTTTGTGACGGGGAGGGATGGAACTGCAGGGTGTCATCCATCGACGCGTAGAGCTCCTCGATCTCCCGGGAGAAGGCCAGGGCCTGGTCGCGCAGCGCCTCCAGGGCGCGGGCGCCGCTGCGGGCGGCGGCCAGCACCGGCCGGAAGTGTTCCGCGACGATCCCGGCCTCCACGAAATGGCGCTCGAACAGGTCGAGCACCTCCGCGTCCGTCGTAGCCTCGAGCCCCCGCGTGATCAGCAGCGCCCGGGCGGCCGTCACCACCAGCCTGGGCAGAAGGCGCGCCCGGACCGCGGGATCGCTTTCGCTCTCCAAGGCCGCCCGATCGGCCCGCACTTTCGCCAAATCGACGTCGATCAGATCGAAGAGCCCGGCGGCGCATTCGCCCGTCCCCCGCCCGGCGAGAGAAAACGGCTCGGCCGCACCCCAGTCGCGGTAGTAGCTGTCATCCTCTTCGAAAGAGGGAATGCGGCCGTATCGCTCGCACAGGGTCCGGATCCGCTCCTGGCCTTCTCTTGCGAGATAGTCCTGGAAGGAGGCAAACGAGGTCCGGCTGGCCGCATAATG
>VGYL01001333.1 GCA_016872975.1 Planctomycetota bacterium | reverse complement strand
GTCGAACCGCTCGACCATGAAGTCTACACCATGCTCTCGGCGGGCGCGGATTTCACGGGGCCGAAGAAGAAACGCGTCGAGAGCATCGTGCTCAATGCCCATTTGTCGTGCCTGCGGCACGAAGTAGGAACCACGCTTCGAGGCCGCTGGAGGGCCTTGGCTTGAGAATGGAGAATCTATGGATCGGTTCCCGCGCCGGGTCGTTGTCCTGGCAGTCGTTATCGTATCGATCGTCGCCCGCGGCTCGTCCTCTGTCGGTCGTGAGGGGCAAAAGACGAACGAGCCAACCCCCGCGAGGACCCAGGAGCAAGGTCCCACCAGAGAGGCCGCCGAGCGGATGATCAAAGCCGCCGAGGGCGGGCTGGCCCCGGTGTATGCGCCGCTGGCCGAAGAGATTGTCGAGCGGCTCGCTCTCGCGGACAAAGAAGGGGTGGGCCTCGATCTGGGCAGCGGGCCGGGCACCCTGATCCTCGAATTGTGCCAACGCACGAAGCTCCACTGGATCAACGCCGACATCAACCCGCACTTCTTCCCGTATTTCTTCCGCAAGGCCCAGGAGCTGGACCTCGGCGGCCGGGTCAGTGCCATTCAGGCGGACGCCTGTGCCCTGCCCTTCCACGACGCCTTCGCCGACGTGGTGGTTTCGCGGGGATCGTTTCCGTTCTGGCCGGACCTGCGCCGGGGACTCGCGGAGATCCACCGGGTCCTCAAGCCGGGCGGCGTCGCCTATATCGGGCGCGGGTTGCCGGAGCGGATGCCGCCGGAGGTCGCCAGGAGCATCCGGGAAGGTCGGGGCGAGGGCCCGAAATACGATCCGAATGAGACCGAGCGGCAGCTCCGCGAGCACGTGAAGTCGCTGGGGATCGAGAATTACCGCATCCACCGGCCGCGATTGAACAACCCTCAGGGCGTCAACTACGGCCTGTGGCTGGAATTCCGCAAAGCAGGCCCGTAACCACTGCTTGCAATGGCGCCCCGCGCGAGATACCATAGCAGCCTCGGGCTGTCCGGCCCAGGGTCCTTTCACGGGCGGGACGCCTCATTGTTCTACAGATTTTGGCATGGTAGAACCGATTGGGTGGCATCGCCACCCCGTGCGACAAGGCCGAGACGTGCAGGGCAATGAGGCAGGACGCCCATATCGCTTTTGGTTGGGCCTACTTCTATGGATGTAATTGCCGGCATACCGCCACGGTCGCCTCTGAGTCTGCGCGGGCGGACCCATGAGTTCCTGAACTCCACCCGGTCGGAGGCGGGGATCGGTCGAACCTTCAACCTCTTCATCGTCACGCTGATCCTGCTGAACATCGTGGCGATGGTCCTGGAATCGGTGGAGCGGATCCACAATTGGATGCCGCGGTGCTTCCTGGCGTTCGAGTACTTCTCTGTAGCGGTCTTCTCGGCGGAGTACCTGCTGCGGCTGTGGTCCTGTGTGGAGGAGCCGCAGTATCGGCGCGCGGTCCTCGGGCGGCTGCGTTTCGCGGTCACGCCGCTGGCCCTGGTGGACCTGTCGGCCGTACTGCCCTTTTACCTGCCCTTCCTCCACGCCGACCTGCGGGCGATGCGGATGTTCCGAATGATCCGGATCATGCGGCTCCTGCGGATCGCCAAGCTCGGCCGGTACTCCGAGTCGCTCCAGATGCTCATGCGAGTACTCCGGTCCCGCGGCGAGCAACTCGCCGGCGCGATCTCCATTCTGCTGATTCTGCTGCTCGTGGCAGCCTGCCTGATGTACTATGCCGAACGAGAAGCCCAACCCACCGCGTTCTCGAGTATTCCGGCGACCATGTGGTGGGCGTCCGTCACGTTGACCACCGTCGGCTATGGCGATATGTACCCCGTCACTGCCCTGGGAAAGCTCCTGGGCGCGAC
>VGYL01001332.1 GCA_016872975.1 Planctomycetota bacterium | reverse complement strand
TCCATTTTGCAGAACTCCAGATGGGAATTGGATTCGATTTCGGCGCAAGCAAGGACGACACGACATGGGGACGATGGCAGAAGGCGTGCGGCAGGCGATTGAGAATTGCCTGAAGGTGAACAAGGGCGAGGACGTCGTCATTATCATGGACCGCCAGACCGAGGAGATCGGCTCGGCCTTGCGCAGGGCGGCCGAGAAGAGCACCGGCCGGGCCGTGCGGTTCTTCGTGATGGAGGATTTCGGCGCCCGGCCGATCATGCTGCCCCGGGCGATCCAGGAGGCCCTCGCGGCGGCGGAGGTGAGCATCTACGCGGCCCAGGGCGCCAAGGGCGAGCTCGCGACCTTCCGCCAGCCGATGCTGCGGACCATCGAGGCCAATCCCCAGCTCCGCCACGCGCACATGATCGGCATCACGACCGAGATCATGGCCGACGGCATGTGCAGCGACTACCGGGAGATCCAGCGGATCAGCAGGCTGGTCTACGAGAAGGTCAAGGAGGCCCGCACGATCCGGGTGGTGACCGCCAAGGGCAACGACTTCACCGCCGAATTCAGTCCCGAGCTGCGGTGGACCGTCAGCGACGGCGACATCACGCCGGGCCATTGGAAGAACCTGCCGGACGGCGAGGTGTTCACCTCCCCCGCCACGCTCAACGGACAGGTCGTCATCGACGGCTGCCTCGGCGATTTTTTCGCCGAGCGGTACGCGTCGCTCGAAGATACGCCCATCCGCGTCGAGGTCCGCGACGGCGCGGCTGTCCGCGAAAGCCTGCGCTGCGACCACGACGAGCTGCGCCGGGAATTCGACCGGTACGTTTTTGAGACCGACGAGAACAGCCACCGCGTGGGCGAATTCGCCATCGGGACGAACACCGGCCTGACCCACCTGATCTACAACCTGCTCCAGGACGAGAAATTCCCCGGTGTGCACATCGCTTTCGGCAGCCCCCTGCCCGGCAAGACCGGCGCCGCCTGGGACAGCAAGGCCCACGTCGACGGCGTCCTCAAGAACCCCAGCATCTACGTCGACGGCGCGCCCATCATGATCGAGGGCGAGTTTCGCCTGGGATGATTACTGTCACAACGAGGTCGAACCCCCTTGATGAGCTACACGACGTCGATAAATACGCCGTCAATGGTCATCTCCAGGTACCGTTCGGCACCTGAGGCCGGCGCAAACCACGACCGGTACGGAATAATTACCTTCTCCATAGCCAGTCCTTCCGCAAGATCTCTTTCATAGAACCCAATTCTCAGCACAAGACGCGTGGCGCAGTTGACACGCGGACCGGGTGACGAGAAGAAACCGCGACGGTTGACCGGAACGGCGAGCGACAAGGTTTCAGTCCGTTCCTGTCCGGCACGCACACGGACGTACCGTCCCTCGAAGTCAGGCGGTCTGACGTACTTCACCTGCATGGGAGCTTCAATCCATCTCGCGATCACGAGAGTTCGAGCGTCAGGGTCCATGTAGATTTCGGAATCGGTCCCGTCGAACTCATGCTGGCGGACTTTCACCCCTTCACAAACCCAGATGTCATGATCGGAGCGGTTGAGGATCCTGCAGCGCAGTGTGAGGGTCTGGTCGTTGACATCGAACGCGGTAACGGCAACCATCGCACCAACTCCCGGGCCCACCTGAACCGCAGGATTCGGTCCTTCTGAAGCTGCGAGGTCCATGGATAGTCCACGAATCAACAACAACAGAGACAAGCCGGCAAGACCACCCATTTTTATGCTCCTTTAGAAAGAACGCGATTGGATCTGAGTGCCGACGGGTGGCATCGCCAAGGGCTTGCCCTTGACGATGGTCTACACCCGCAACGGTTCCTCCATAGCACGCGGGAAAGCCATCGTCAAGGCCTTAGGCCTT
>VGYL01001331.1 GCA_016872975.1 Planctomycetota bacterium | reverse complement strand
TTTGCATGCCGGACATGCCCCAAACGCACTGGAGTGACCGATAATGGACTCAGAAAAACTGCCCGAGTTCTTCTATGAGATTTTCGACGCCTCCCTGCCCCGACTGGGCCCTGGAGATGAGGCTTCAACCCTGAAGGCCCTGAAAATGCTGTACCCTGACGAGCCTCGACACCGGGATAAGACCGCCGTCCGCCCGACCCGGATCCTCGACATCGGCTGTGGCAACGGCGCCCAAACCCTCGTGCTGGCCCGGCACCTGGAAGGGTCGATCCTGGCGGTGGACAACCATCAACCCTTCCTGGACGAGCTGCGGCGCCGCGCTGTCGCCGCGGGTGTCTCCGGGCGCATCCGGACCGCCTTGCGGGACATGCGTTCCCTGACGCAGAGCGACGGTCCCTTTGACCTGATCTGGTCGGAAGGGGCCCTCTTCGTCATGGGCTTTCATGCCGGCCTGGCCGCCTGTCATTCTCTCCTGACCCCGGGCGGCGGCCTGGCGGCCAGTGAGCTGTGCTGGCTCCGGCCCGATCCACCCGCCGAGTGCCGGCAGTTCTTCGCTACCGTTCACCCGGCGATGACCGACATCGAGACGAACCTGGCCGCCGTCCGGACCTGCGGCTACGAGATCGTCGAGTACTTCCCGCAGCCGGAATCGGCCTGGTGGGAGCCCTACTACCATCCTATCGAGGAGCGCCTGCGCCTCCTGCGCCCGCGCCACGCCGGCGCGGTGGACAACCTGGCGCTGATCGAACACATGCAGAAGGAGATCGACATCTACCGTCAGTACTCCGCCTTCTACGGCAACGTGTTCTACGTCCTCCGGCGCCGCTGACGTCCCCGACCGGGCGTCCCAAAACCCCAGCTTGTTCTCCACACAGGACCCCGCGTGCCCACCCCCGCGGGGTCCTGCCATTGGTGAAGAGCGGCCAACCTCGGGGGGGCGGAGGCAGACCCCCGAGGTCGCTCCGGGTCTTCCAGGCCAGAGGGATGGTGAAGCTTGAGGTGGTGCCTGACTTTGGAAGTACTCGGGACACGAATTCTCTTGACGGCGCCAGAGGGAACCATGATAAAGACACTGCTTTGACCTTGATCAAGGAGATCGGCTGCGACGGGATCGATAGGAATGTTAACGAAGCCTCTTCAGCTTCTTGGCTTTATGCGTTCGGGCGATGTGCCCTCACCCGGTCTCGTCCCGGTGCACGGAATCAACGCCCAGAGGCAGGACCTGAGCGTTGATGAGAGAGCGGCTCTGATGGAAGCCGAGTCCCTCAAGCGCGTGGATTTCGTCTTCTTTCGTCGCTTTACGGACGGGCGCTCATCTCAGATTGCCGCATACGTCGTTGACAACGGCAATGAACCGTTGACTCAGGCGGCCCTTGCGGATCTGCACCGGCAGGTGTGGCTGCAAGGACGCGCGCCGCTGCTGTACATTGCATGGCCAAGTCGCGTCGACGTACTGACGTGTGCGCGGGGTCCTGTGTTTTGGAACCAGAGACGCAATGATTGCTGGTACAAACCTGCACAGATGTTCGAACTGGAGGCCGTTCAGAACGCGGCAGAAATCAGTCGCGCCATGCAGAAGTTCTCAGCGATGCGGCTTACCAACGGGACTTTCTGGGAGGATCCCGAGAACGCAAGATTGGCGAATCATACCCAGTCGGCGCACCGGAAACTGATTCGGGGCGTGGTGGATGCGGACGCGGCCCTCGACGGCAAGAACAATCCAGTCATGCGTCGTCTCTTGCTCCTTATGGTGCTTGGTAAGCGTCCGGCGAACCCCGTTCCTCTCGCGCGGGTCCTCGGCATCATTTTTGCTCGCGACGGGTGGTCGATGGCGGGCAGAACGAGGTAGGGTGATGGGATTGGGGGAGTGGGG
>VGYL01001330.1 GCA_016872975.1 Planctomycetota bacterium | reverse complement strand
CATCCGTCGTCGTCCTTCCTTCCAATCCTTCGTCTGGCCACTGGTGCCGGCGTCCGGCCCAGCTCGTTTGTAGTGTGCTCGTAAGAGCATATGAAGAAACGCCTTACGGCGTCACTACGAGCCAGGCCTTCAGCCTGGTTCAGAACCTGGTAACAGTCTTGGCGGGTGGCACCGTCCGGCCCGTTTGTAGTGACGCCGCAGGGCGTTCTCTTCAAGACATGCCCTTGCGGGCACACTCCATCGCCAGCGGCGCTTGACGCGGCCACCCGTTGCACCTGATCGAGGTGGCCTCATTCTGCCCGGCGGTAGTCGCCGCTGCGGCCGCCGGTCTTTTCCAGGAGGCGGATGCGGTCGAGGGTCATGCCCTTGCCGGTGTACTTGAGCATGTCGTAGATGGTCAGACACGCCCCGGCCACGCCGCACAGGGCCTCCATTTCAACGCCCGTCTTGCCCGAGGACTTCACGACTACGGTCACGCCGACCGAGTGGTCCGCCTCTTTCAGCGCAAAGTCCACCTTCACCGCCTCGATCAGGATCGAATGGCACATCGGGATCAGCGCCGGCGTCGACTTCACCGCCTGGACCGCCGCGACTTTGGCGGTTGCCAGCACGTCGCCTTTGGGACACGCGCCGCGCCGCAGGGCGTCGAAGGCCTCCGGCCCGAGAAGGACCGAGCCGGCCGCCCTGGCGGTCCGCACGGTAATCTCCTTGGCTCCGACGTCCACCATACCGTTTGGTTTCCCTGTATCCATCGATTCGTCTCACAACAAGCGCACCGGCACAGGAGTCCCCTGCCCGAGGTGCGCCACGCCAATTTCCATCGGTACCAGCCCGTCCGCCTCACCCAGCGCCGAAAGGTGGGGCGAGCCATGATATGGTACCGGCTTGACCGATTCCCGGCTCGTGCTGCGGACGGGAATCCAACTCTGCCGGTCGGTGTCCTTCCTGGCCACGGCCTCGTCCAGACGCATCTGGACGCACACGGGCGTGTATGTATGCCCCATCAGCTTGTAGAGGAACGGCTTGACCAGCAGCTCAAAGACCGCAAACGTCGCGACGGGGTTGCCGGGCAACCCCAGGCAGTACGCCTGTGTCGCGGGCGCCTCGCCCTCGCGACGCGGACGGGATACCCGCTCGAGAATGCCGAACACGGTGGGCTTGCCCGGCTTGACCGCGACTTTCTCGAACAGCAGCCGCACGCCGTTCCGCTGCATCGCCGCCGGCGCCAGGTCGAAATCCCCCACCGACACGCCGCCGGAGACGAGCACTACATCGTTCTCGGCCAGTGCCGTCTTGAGCACCCGGTCGATATCGGCGGCAACGTCTTTGACAATACCGTAATCGCGTGCCTTCAAGCCCAGGCCCGCAAGCTGGGCGACCAGTTGCGGGATATTCGTGTTTCTGATCTGCGCCGGACCCGGCTTGGCCCCCGGCGCGACCAGCTCGTCGCCGCCGGCAATCACGCCCACCCTCGGTCGCCGGGCGACCAGCGGCTGTACGCATCCGACGGAAGCCAGCACCGCCACGTGCGGCGGACCGATCCGACTCCCCTGAGACAACACTACCTGCCCTTGCCGGAGATCCATCCCCCTGCGAAAGATGTTGTCCGGCGTCTGTCTGCCCACAAACCGGATCGCGGCCGTGGCGAGGGCGTCCCGCCCTTGATCTCCCGTGGCAAGGGCATCCTGCCCTTGTTCTTCGGTGGCGAGGGCATCTTGCCCTTGTTCTTCCGTGGCGAGGGCATCTTGCCCTTGTTCTTCCGTGGCGAGGGCATCTTGCCCTTGTTCTTCCGTGGCGAGGGCATCCTGCCCTTGTTCTTCCGTGGCGAGGGCATCCTGCCCTTGTTCTTCCGTGGCAAGGGCATCCTGCCCTTGTT
>VGYL01001329.1 GCA_016872975.1 Planctomycetota bacterium | reverse complement strand
GCAACTGCTATACTCGACAGTCACAAGTTCTTTCGCTCCTCTGCCGCCCTTTCTTTCTCAGAGACATGAGTCGCGCTTGAGCAGTTCCATGTTCAGGATCGTCATTTCCTCCACGACGGCAAGCAGGCGCTTGTAGTTCTGCGAGTACTTCCGGGCGCAGGCGACGCGTTTCTGGCCGAGGTAGATCAGGCGCGTGCGCTTGTCCTTGTTGAGCGAGAAGTACGGTTGCTTGTTGCGCGTGCCGATCACGACCACCGAGCCGCGCATCAGCGGTCCCAGGGTTCCCAGTTCGTGCCGAAGCTGCTGGACCCGTTGCTGCATCGTCTCCACCGACCTGCTCATGCGAACCTCCTTGCGGTTAATGACTATGCTATATAGCATAGTTCATGGGCGGCCTTGCCGTCCACCAGAAAAGGAGGGCGGCGATGATGGGATACCTGGAGGCGCTGTTGGGGGCGCTACGTCCGGCGTTCACCCGCCAGGCAACGTTTGCCTGGTTCGTGGTGGCCTTTGCCGGCGTGGTCACCCGTCAGGATGTCTATGGCGTCAGTTCGATCATCCGGGCGCTGTGCTTGGCCCCGGTGTACTATCCAGCGCTGCTGCACTTCTTCCATTCCACGGCGTGGACCGCCGAACGGCTCTACCAACACTGGGAGGGCTGGCTGATCTCACAGCCGGTCGTGGAGCGAACCGCCGGACGGATCGTCGTTTTGGGCGACCATACCAAGCAGCCCAAGGACGGGCGACGCATGCCGCAGGTTAGCACCCTGCACCAGGACTCGGAGACCTCCAGCAAGCCGTCATTCTTCCGGGGTCATCACTGGGGCTGTCTCAGCCTGCTGGGCCAAGCCGCCGGCAAGCGCTTTGCCCTGCCTTTATGGGCGGAAATCCATCCCGAAGAGACCTCGGACTCGCGCGCCACCCGTCTGGTCCACGTGGCCGTGGCGCTCGGCGTGCGCTTGTCCGTGCGCTTGTTCCTGGTGCTGGACGCGTTCTTCGCCGTCGGCCCCGTCTTCCGCGCCGCCGCCGCCTCCGAGGGGCGTCTGCACATCCTCACCCGCGCCAAAAAGAACGTCGTGGCCTATCGGCAACCACCCCCGCAGCGGCCCCGCCGACCCCGGCGGGGACGACCTCGCCGCTATGGCCAGAAGCTCAAGCTCATGCAGCTGTTCGATGCGCCGCCCGATCGCTTCCTCTCTGCCCAGGCCCGGGTCTACCAGCAGCAGGAAATCGTGCGCTATCTGGTTCTGGATCTCATCTGGAAACCCGCGAAAGGTCTCGTGCGTTTCATCCTCATCGAGACCTCCCGCGGCCGCCTCATCCTGATGAGTTCCGATCTCACCCTCGGGGCCTTGCAGGCCCTCGGCCTCTACACCGCCCGCGTGCGCATCGAATCGCTCTTTGCCTCCGTCAAAAACCTGCTCGGCGGTCTCGCCTACCACTTCTGGTCAAAATACCTCTCGCCGGTCTCCCGCCGTCCCGCCCGCGGTACGCAACCCGCGCCGGTCTCCTCCCGCCCAGAGCGCACCGCCAACACCCTGGCCGCCATCGAAAAGTTCATGGCGCTCCATCTCATCGTGCTGGGCACGCTGCAACTCCTGTCCGCCACCTTCGCCCAGGCCGTTCGTCAACACGCCCAATGCTGGCTACGCACGCCCAGCGGCAGCGTCCCCTCCGATTTCGTCTGCCGTACCGCCCTGGCCAATTTGCTCCATGCCAATATGCGCGGCCTCCACAAGAACCCCGTGATCGAATCAATTCGCCGCAAGCAAACTCTCCCTCACGCCACCCGCGAAAAGACAGTGGCAGAAAGGAGAAAGGCAGCGTAGCTTATGCTCCAGAACTTGTGACTGGCGAGCTCCCTTAATCTCCCCCTTAATC
>VGYL01001328.1 GCA_016872975.1 Planctomycetota bacterium | reverse complement strand
GATCAGCAAGCTCATCAAGATTCTCGACAAACGACGGCCGCAGGTGCTCATCGATGTGACGCTGGTCGAGATCACAAAAACGGACGCCTTCGCGTACGATCTGAATCTTCTCGCCAGTGCGCCGGACATTGCCGCTACGGCCGGCCTAAGCGGGGCCAATCCCGAGGCGCTCGGAAGATTCGCCCAATCGGACCGCGGCGTGCTCACCGCGTTCTATGGCGACGAACACATTCAGGCCCTCTTGCAGGCTGTGCAAGCGAAGAACTATGGACGCGTGCTGGCCAAACCGAAGATCCTGGTGAACGACAACGAGCCGGGCAGGATCAAGACCACCGACGTCACCTACGTGGAGACCTCCTCTTCGATTCCCGTCACCTCGGGCACCGCCGGTCCCCAGACGAACCTGATCCAGACGGCTGTCCGGTATGAGTCGTACGAGGCCGGCATCATGCTCGACATCACGCCCCACATCAGCGAAGGCGATCTGTTGCGCCTGGATGTTTCACTCACGCGGTCGGATTTCATCGAGACGTCGGACCCAAAGAAACCGCCGAATACACGGTCGAATGAAGTATCCACCAAGGTGACGGTTCCGGACGGCAGCACGATCATTCTGGGCGGCCTGCTGAAGCTCAACCAGAACAAGGGAGGGAACAAGGTGCCGATCCTGGGGGATATCCCTCTCGTCGGTGGCCTCTTCCGGAACATCAACAACAAGGACACCCAGAACAAGCTGTACGTTTTCGTCAAGGCGGAGATCATTCGGCCTGCCGAACGAGGCGGCCAGGGCCTCGACGAGTTGACGGCGATCTCCGAACGAGAGCGGGATGCCTTCGAGAAGCATGAGCGGGAGTTCCAAAAGCACGAGGACTGGCCGGGAATCAAGCCCAAGCCGGTTGCGCCCCCGAGGGTCCTGGATGCTCGCTAACCGCTCGCTTGATTCCACGCCGGACTTGGTCTATCATGGCAGGCAAGGATCGCCAGATGGACACGTATCAATACAAATATGGAGATCGGCCGCTGGAGGGTTACACGATCCAGCGGGCGGCAGGGCGGGGCGGCTTCGGCGAGGTCTACTACGCCATCAGCGACAGCGGCCGCCAAGTGGCGCTCAAGGTCATCCAAAGCTACGAGCAGATCGAGCTGCGCGGCATCAGCCAGTGCATGAACCTCAAGAGCCCGCACCTGGTCACCGTCTTTGACGTCAAGCATAACGACCAGGGCAAGCCCTTCGTCATCATGGAATACGTCTCGGGGCCTTCCCTGGCGGACCTCTTGAAGGAAGCGCCCGGCGGACTGGGCTCCCAGAAGGCGGCCTTTTTCCTGCGCGAGATCGGCAAGGGCCTGTCTTTCCTCCATGAGTGCGGCATCGTCCACCGCGACCTCAAGCCGGGCAACATCTTCTACGAGAACGGCTACGTCAAGATCGGCGACTACGGCCTGACCAAGGCCATCAGCACCAGCCATCATGTCAGTCATACGATCACGGTGGGCACGGTCCACTACATGGCCCCGGAGATCGGGGCCGGCCGCTACGACCGCAGCATCGATATCTATGCGATGGGCGTCTTGCTCTATGAGATGCTGACGGGCCAGGTTCCCTTCCTGGGCTCCAGTCCCGCCGAGATCCTGATGAAGCACATGACCGCGGCGCCGGATTTGGCCAATATCGAAGAGCCTTTCGCCCGGGTCATCCGCAAGGCCCTGGCCAAGGACCCGGCCGAGCGGTACGGGAGCGTGCAGGAGATGGTGGAGGATGTCTTCGGCACCGAGCACGTCCGCAACAGCGTCTCGCAGTTCGCGTCGGAAGAGCTATCCGTCGTGGCCGAGCACATCGCCCAGAAGATCCGCGGCGCCCAGCCCAAAGATGGCATGGGCCTGGA
>VGYL01001327.1 GCA_016872975.1 Planctomycetota bacterium | reverse complement strand
ACAATCGGCCTGAACGGGGGAACGCCTGGGGCCGGCCCGGTGGCAGTGGGCCACTGGTTTGACCGTGGAGAGCGGGCTTCTTCTACAATGAAGGTGATGAGAGGCAGAGCGAGCAAGCGGGTCTCCTACTCGGTGTTCTACGAAGCCGCTCCCGAAGGCGGGTACGTGGCCTTCGTTCCAGCGCTTCCCGGATGTCACACGCAAGGCGAGACACTGGAGGAAGCCGAGCACAACGTCCGGGAGGCTATCCAGGTATACCTGGAAAGCCTCGTCGCCCATGGGGAGTCGATACCCGAGGAGACGAGGTCTTTTCAGGGTCGGGTGACCATTCCGCTCTCCGTGGTGGCCTGACGGATGCCGAAGCTCCCTTCTATCACTGCGCGCCGCGTTGTCCGTGCGCTAAGGCGCGCGGGGTTTGTTGAGGACCGCCAGAAGGGTAGCCACTTGGTTCTGCTGCATCCGGCGACGAAAGCTCGTACGGTGGTGCCGGTACACGCGGGCAAGGCGCTCAAGCAGCCCTTGCTGCGGGCCATTCTCCACGACGCTGGCCTTACGCTGGAGCAGTTCCTGGGACTGCTCTGAGCCGCGAAACGCGCCTTCGCTACCGCACCGGGAACTTCACCTCGGGGCCGTTGATCCAGGCCACGCTCAGCCCCAGGGTGGCCGTCCCCGCGGCGGTGCCTTCAGGCACCCGGAAATCCACCCGATAAGCGTTGTTCATGCCGGGCCAGCCGATCGCGCTCGTCACAGCGGCAGCTTTGCCATTCACCGTGACCTCCACTGGCGAGTTGACGACGTGCTCCTTGCCGGCCTGCCACGCCGGAAACGGCTTGCCCGGATCCAGGTTGGGCCGCACCGGGCCGAGCCCGCTGACGCTCATCATGAGCAACTCACCCGCCCGGGCGGGCTTCTCCGCCGTGACCGGCGAGAAGTCGTCCGCATGGAAGATGGCCGGGCCGGTCGGAAGTGTCAGCACCTCCGGCCAGGTCATGGGGATCAGGTGGATGAAATGGGTGTACTTGCCGCCACCGTGGACTCGGCGATAGGCCGGATCTTCGGCCATCGAGGCGAACCGGTTGCCCGAGACGATTCGAAGCCCGCCGGTCTGCCCGCGTGCCCCTAGAAAGGCCCCCGTTCCCCCGACGATCGCGTTCAGGCTCCCGGGGCGCGCCGCTGCCGGAGCGCCCGGGAGGGGAACACCGCTTTGGACCGACTGCACCATGATGCTGCCGATCACCGTTCCGTCGGCGTGCAAGAACACGTAGTTGATGCTGGCCGGGCAGGCACCCGGCAGATCCGCGATGGCTCGTCCGGGTATGAGGGTATCGCTGGCCAGGAACCCAGAGAATCTCCCCTGGTACAAGCCTTTGACCGGCTTCCCATTCACCGCGACGATGTCCCCCATGAAGACATTCTCTTTGAAAGTCCGATACTGGGCGTCGGTTGGGGCGGGCACCATCGTCGGCGAGACGGCCCGCTTGGAAGCGATATCAACGTCGCCGATGTACAGCACGCCGTTTTCGATGTCCACCTCCAGGATCGTCACCGGCGGCGTCTGGGCCAGACCGGTGACGGAAAAGGCCGCGCCAAGGGCGGCCACGAGCAGAGTTCTGATTCGCTGGTTCATATGAACCTCCTACCTGGTTACACGTAAAATTCGTCCCGCAACTACAACCGCCCGGCGAATATTCCTACAGCACCCGGCGGTGGTACAATGCACCCGAGCGAGGGGGCCATGGGTGCGGCCCGATGGCAACGGGTGGAGGAACTCTACGATTCCGCCGTCCGCCTCGAACCCGGCAGGCGGCGCGCCTTCCTTGCCAAAGCCTGCGCCGGCGACGAGCCCCTGAGGCAGGAAGTCGAATCGCTGGTGGCCGCCTTCGAGCAG
>VGYL01001326.1 GCA_016872975.1 Planctomycetota bacterium | reverse complement strand
GCTCCAACGGCCCCTGGCGCGGGCAGAAGTCCGACATTCACGAGGCGGGGCACCGCGTGCCGTTCATCTGCCGCTGGCCGGGGAAGGTCAAGCCCGGCACGCAAAGCCATCAGACGATCTGTCTGACCGACCTGCTGGCCACGTTCGCCGCCGTTGTCGGTGACTCGCTGCCTGCCGACGCGGGCCAGGATAGCTGTAATGTTCTGCCGGCGTTGCTGGACCCGGGCCTGGAGGAACCGATCCGCGAGGCCACGGTGCACCACTCGGGCAACGGCCTGTTCGCGATCCGCCAGGGACCCTGGAAGCTGATCCTGGGCCTGGGCTCAGGCGGCTTCACCGCCCCGCAACAGGTCAAGCCCACGCCCGGCGGGCCCCAGGGTCAGTTGTACGATCTCCAGGATGATCCGGGCGAGCAGAAGAATCTGTGGTTGGAACGGCCCGACGTGGTCGAGCGTCTCACCGCCTTGCTCGAACGCTACCGGCAGCAAGGATACAGCCGGTCGAGGTAACACAAACGTCCCGAACTGCAAAGAGTGGGTGGCAGCGGCAAGGCCGCAGGCTTTGCGCAGGCCTTGCCGATGGCGGCGAGGTCAACCATCGGCAAGCTCCGAAGACTCCGCTTGCCGCGGCCACCCGGTGTCCCCTGGGAACGCCAATCTCCTGATTGGCACAACCGGCCGATCGGGAGATCGGCGTTCCTGGGACGGAGCGAACGTCACGTGAGGTGTATAGACGCACCTGCGACTGCTTTCACGGGCAGGATGCCCGTGCTGCTCATGGGCAGGATGCCCATGCTACTGTGGTGAAAGGAGATGGTTGAGATGGCTGAGTTGAACTGGACGCGCCGTGACTTCCTGAAGGCTCTGGGTCTCAGTGTCGCTGCCTTGAGTCTTCCCGGATCGAAGGCTTCGGCCGCCGCCGGCGCCGGGCGGCCCAATATCATTCTGATGATGTCGGACGACATGGGCTTCTCCGATCTGGGCTGCTACGGCGGTGAGATCCAGACGCCCAACCTGAACAGTCTGGCCGCCGGGGGCTTGCGCTTCACGCAGTTCTACAACACTGCCCGCTGCTGCCCGACACGGGCCTCGCTGATGACGGGTCTCTACCCGCACCAGGCCGGCGTGGGTCACATGATGGAGGACCATGTCTTCGACGCCTATCGCGGCGACCTGAACGACCGCTGCGTCACGATCGCCGAGGTGCTCAAGCCCGCCGGCTACCGCACCTACATGACCGGCAAATGGCACGTGACGCGCCATTCCGGCAAAGACGGCCCCAAGCACAACTGGCCCCTGCAACGCGGCTTCGAGCGGTTCTACGGCACGATCACCGGCGCGGGCAGCTTCTACGACCCGACGACCCTGTGCCGGGACAACACGTACATCACGCCGGTGAACGACCCCGAGTACCAGCCCGAGACGTACTACTACACGGATGCGCTCTGCGACAACGCCGCCCGGTACATCCGCGAGCACCGGGCCCAGACGCCGGACAAACCATTCTTCCTCTATATGCCCTTCACCGCGGCCCACTGGCCCATGCACGCGTTGGAGAAGGACATCGCCAAGTACAAGGGCAAGTACGACAAGGGCTATGCGCACTACCGTCAGCAGCGGTTCGAGCGGCTCAAGGAGATGGGCCTGATCCGCAAGGACTGGGACCTGAGCCCGCAGGCGGGCGACTGGGAGGGCTTCGAGCACAAGGAGTGGGAGGCCCGCTGCATGGAGGTCTACGCGGCCATGATCGACGCGATGGACCAGGGCATCGGGCGGATCATGGCGGAGTTGAAGAAGCAGGGCGTCTTCGAGAACACGCTGATCTTCTTCCTCCAGGACAACGGCGGCTGTGCTGAAACGGTCGGCCGTGCCGCGGACACCAACGAGAAA
>VGYL01001325.1 GCA_016872975.1 Planctomycetota bacterium | reverse complement strand
CCGCCAGTGCACCACCGACGGCTTCCTGTTCGATATCGAGATCATCCTGCGGGCGCTCCGGAAAGGCTACCGCATCGGCGAGTTCCCCGTCCAGTGGGCGTGCGACCGGGACAGCCGGCTCTCCGTGGCCCGCACGCCCTGGCCGGTCCTGTCCGAGCTGCGGGCGCTGCGCCGGGCCATGGCCGAGAGCGACCACCGCGCGCCGGACACCTGATGAGTCTTGATAGGCAACTTCGGTAACGGCCCCGCCCGGGGTCCCCCAGGGGCCCTCCGCGTAGGCCGTGCGTCCTCGCACGACATCTTCGGCGAGCGGGGACGCTCGCCCTACGAAGAGCGCCCGTCACGGGGTTCTGATTACCGACTTTGTCCGTCAAGACGCATGCGACAGAACCATCGTCAAGGCCGAAGGCCTTGGCGATGCCACCCGGACCGATCGTGGAACGTCTGTCGGTTGCGCGACTCGTTACGTCAGACGTCCGACGTCACCGCAACCGCGTCACGAGTCCAATGAGTTGTGACGAACAACTTCGGTAATGGCCGCGCGAGCCGTTCTCCGTGTAGGTCGTGCGTCCTCGCACGACATCTTCGGCGAGCGGGGACGCTCGCCCTACGAAGAGCGCCCGTCACGGGGTTCTGCTTACCGACTTTGTCCGTCAAAACTCATTGGAACCTGGAGAAGCGGCAGCAACGGGGATCACTCGATGAACTTCTCCGGCTTCCACTTGCCGACGGGCATGATCCGCTCGGGCGATCCTGGTTCCCCGCTCGGCGTGATGAGCAGTGCCCGGATCCCGGGATGGGCGGCGCAGTACTGTCGTACTTCGTCGGGATTCATCACCATGAAGGCGGTTGAGAGGGCGTCGGCGCGGGCGGCATCGGGCGTCATCGACCAGGTGGCGATGCGGCCTGCGGCGGGCGCGCCGGTGCGCGGGTCGATGATGTGCCGGCCTTTCTCCACGCCGGAGCCGCTCACGGAGGTGCCCGCCAACTGGAGCCGGGCCAGCGTCCGGCGGCGGTCCTTCGGGTGGCTGAGCGTCACCGGCCAGCCCGCCATCTCCTGGGGCGCATCGAGGGCCAGGACGGAGCTGAAGCCGCCGTGGATCAGCGCCCGGTCGATGCTCCACTCGCGCAGCAGCGCCGCCATGCGATCGACGGCGTAGCCCTTGCCCACGCCGCCCAGGTCCACCCGGACCGGGCTGACCAGCAAGGCCGCCGCGTACGTGGGCTCGTCGAGCAGGATCAGGTCCATGCCGGTGTGCGCGTGGGCGAATTGCAGCTCTTCGGGCGACGGTGTCCGCGGCACCTTCCTTTCCTTGTCCAGCCAGCAGTCCACGAGGAAGCCCACCGTCACATCGAAGGCCCCGTCGGTCTCGGCATGGACCCGGGCGCTGATCTTGAGACACTCGAAAGCATCCAGGCTGAGCTGCACGGGCTCACCGGCTGGCAGATGGTTGATCCGGGTGACATCGCTGGTTTCGAGAAAGCGACTGAGATGGCCTTCAATGCGGTCCACCTCCTCGAACGCCGCCTGGGCCGCCTGCTGCGCGTAGGCCCGTTCCTCGTGCTGAACGATGACTTCGAAGGTGGTCGCCATCGCCTGATGCGCGAAGCGGTGCACGTTCGGCACGGCCGCCCAGTCACTGGCGACGAACCGGGTCTCCGGGGGCGGAGTTGTCTTGTCCACGTCTTCCCTCCAGGAACTCGGTCGGGTCCAATTGGCGGGACGCGTGCTCTTCCCAGAAGTCCCCGCGAATGAAGCCGATCATCTTGATTCCGGGCCGAAACCACAGGTAGTACGGGGCATCGAACAGATAGAGATACATCTGCCGTCGCCCCGGCGGCGTATCCACGTAGATCCTATGCGTCAGAGCCTCCTCCAGCCTGCCCGA
>VGYL01001324.1 GCA_016872975.1 Planctomycetota bacterium | reverse complement strand
GCAATGACATAGGGCCCCCCAGTATGTCATTGCGAGGAGCTTCAGCGACGAAGCAATCTCGACTCCATAGTGTCAGGACGTGCGAAACGCCGTACTAGCCTTTGCGCGGATCGGTGATTCTTCAGCCATCCGCCTGGAAATAGTCCGGCGCCGGAGCCGACTCTATACGTAGAGGCGGCGCCGGATTGGACCGGTCCGCTCTGCCAGTGCACCAGGCGGGTGAAGGGGATCGGAATGAACAGATGGGTACGGAGCGGCAGGGGAGTCGTGCGGCGGTCCGGGGGCAATCTCCGGACGCTGGGCCGTCGGATCTGGCGGGACTGGGGGATGACCGCGGCCTTTCTGGTGTTGGTGGTGCTGCCGGTGAAGTCGAGTCTGGCCGACTGGAACTGGGTGCCGACCGGCTCGATGAATCCCACCATCCTGGAAGGCGATCTGATTTATGTGAACAAGGTCGCCTATGACCTGCGGGTGCCGCTGACGCTGCACCGCCTGGCGTCGTGGTCCGAGCCGCAGCGGGGGGATGTCGTGGTGTGTCTGTCGCCGGAGGACGGCCTGCGGCTGGTGAAGCGGGTGGTGGGCACCCCGGGCGACATCGTGCAAATGAAGGGCAATACCCTTCTCCTGAACGGCCGGCCGGTGCCCTGCCGCGCGACGGGCCGGGAGTGCCCGGTGCACCTGCCCGGCGGGCACGGATGCAACGGGATTCTGAGCCAGGAGGATCTGGGCTCGATCACCCACCCGGTGCTGCACCTTCCGGGCCTTCCGGCACAGCGCGATTTCGGCCCCCTGGTGGTTCCCGAGGGGTGCTATTTCGTCCTGGGCGACAATCGGGATGTGAGCCGGGATTCGCGGTATTTCGGGGTCGTGCCCCGGGCGCGCATCCTGGGGCGGGCCAGGGCCGTGCTCCTGTCCTTCGACCTCACCGACAAATGCCGGCCGCGCGCGGGACGATTCCTGACCAGGCTGCGGTGAGAAGCTTGACGGCCGTGAGGAGAAGGCCGCCGGGGTGCATGGGGGTCGCCCGAGGGAAGAAGCCGTGCGAAGGCAAGAAGGCGGAAGCGAGCCGGGGCTTTCGCCCTGCCTGCGCTTCCGCCCTCTTGCCTTCCGTACGGTTCTGGAAGACTTGTGCCACTGTAGTAAGGAGTTCATAGTCTTACGGAACATCCACGACTTCCAGGTCGAAGATCAGGTCCTCGCCGGCCAGGGGGTGGTTGGCGTCGATCGTGACCGTGGCATCCGAGACATCCACGACCGACACGGTGATGGGTTCCTCATCCATTTCATCCACCCAGAGCTGCTGCCCGACCTCGACGTCCATGTCCTGGGGCAGGCTCGCCTTGGGGATCTCCTGGACCAGGTCCTCCCGCCGCAGACCGAAGGCGTCCTCCGCGGCGATGCGAATGCTCTTCGTCTCGCCGGGCTCCATGCCTTCCACCGCGTCTTCGATGGCCGGCAGCACCTCGTTGTCGCCCATCGTGAACTCGATCGGCTCGTCGTTGATGGACGTCGCGAAAATCGTGCCATCGTCCAGCTTACCCGTGAAATTCACGCGTACATGGTTGCCAGTTCTTGCCTGTGCCATGGTACTTCCTTTCTCTTTGCGTTTCCCGAGGCGATCCTTCCTCGGATCACCGTCGGCATCGCATCCGTCGCTCACGGCGAGCGGTTGCGGTTGCGCGGCTCGTTTCGTAGGACGTCGGCCGTCAGACGTAACGAGCCGCGCCACCGCCCGACGCTTCACGAGCAGTACAGGACGCGGATGCCACATTCGACCATACGACCGAACCGGACGAGAGTGGTCCGGGAAAAGCCCTGAACGAGCCTTGGCAATTCCCTTCGTGGCATTGGGCTGGGAGAGGAAACGACCTACGTCCTCGCGGTACAAACCG
>VGYL01001323.1 GCA_016872975.1 Planctomycetota bacterium | reverse complement strand
CAGCACCCGTCCGGCGGCGGACAACTGGCATTGCTCGTCGTGGACCAGCAGCAGGCTGTCGTGCCAGCCGTAGGTCCGCGACTGGTCCATGATCGGCGTGATGTGCCCGGTGGCCGTGTCGAGATAGCCGACGTTCAGGAACGGCGAATAGTGCTCGTAGCGGCTCCGCAACAGGGCCTGGAATTTGACGATCACTTTGCCGTCGGCGGTCACGATAGGCGGGGCGCCGGTGCCGTTCATACTCTCGGCGTAAACGATCGGCGTCACGAGTTTCTGTTGGCCGGTCGCCGGGTCGAGCACGAAGAACGTCTGGTAGATCGGCCCTTCGGTCAGGCGGTTGCGAAGGTAGCGCAACTGGGCCTCGTAGGTGCCCGGCTCGGCCATCTTCTGGAAATTCGCCTCCCGCAGACGGGCGTTCTCCTCCTTCTTGTGCCGCCAACTGGCGAAGTCGCCGAAGATCTCCTTGACCATGCCCAGCAGGATCGGCTCGAAGGAGTCCAGGCACATCGACGGCGTCGTCGTGACCATTACCGAGCCGTCGGGCGCGACCACGGGATGATAGCCGCGAAAGCTGACGCCGGGCAGCTTCGGGCTTTGCCACACCCGCCGACCACTGGCGAAATCGAAGGCGTATACATGCATGTCCTCGCCGGCGATATAGACACGTCCCCTGCCAGTGTCCAGGGCCGGACTGGAGAGCAGCGCCCCACCGGTAGCCCCCTTCCACCGGATGGTCCCCGTACCCACATCGATGGCGTAGAGATACCCATCCCGGCTGCCGACCAGCGCTGTACCCTGGTGAATCAGCGGCGCGTTCCAGACGGCGGCGCCCGTCGGGACGGACCAGACGAGCCGGCCGTCATCCACGTGGACCGCACAAATCCTGCCGCTGCCGTCGCCGAACACGACCTTGCCGCCGCCGACGGCACAAGTATGCAGGATCGCACCCTGGGCCCGGTGGACCCATGCGTCTTTTCCCGTCTCGGCGTCGATGGCATGGAGCGTCCCGCGCATCGTGCCAATGAACACCTTGCCGTGGGCAACGACCGGCTGCACGCCGGCCATCAGACCCTCGTCCGCAAAGAGCCGGTACCACTTGCGCTCGAAAGGAGGCCGGATTTCCCCCGCGGTCGCCCCCGAGCGGGCCGGATCGTGCGCCAGCATCGGCCAGTCGCCGCGTGGCGCATCTGGTGCGGCCCCGACGAAGACCGACGACACATAGGAAAGTAGAATCCCAAATACCCAGCGACATGGATACCAGGACATCCTCATCACCTCATGCATATTCGCGTAGCCAAGGCGCACCCCGGTTTGTACTGGAGTTTTGCAAAATGGGGAGTTGGGCCTACTTGAGAAAGAAAGAAATCGGGAAGCGCCCCCGGGGCCCGTTCGCGGCCGCCCGCGCCGGCGGGGCCGGCGGCGGATTCTTCTCGGAAATCCGCTTCCCGATTTCTTTCTTTCGAATCCAGCCCCCAACCGGCCCGGGGGCGGCCGCCGGGCCGGGACGGGAAGCGGATTGATCTCTCCGCTGGCGCGGTGTCCGAGAAGAATAATAGGCCCAACTCCCCATTTTGCAAAACTCCAGTTCGTAGTGTGCTCGTAAGAGCATAGTCCTACAAACGGCCCCTCGATGCCATTCACCACATACTACGAGGCGTCTTGCCCATGAGCGTCAAGGGCCTCTCTTGGCTGCACAGGAGCGGACTTTGGCCCTGTCGTCACGGGCGGGACGCCCGTGGCTACTCATGGACGGGACGCCTCACTGTTGTACACATCTTTCCCTTGTTGTAGAGGGTGGCATCGCCAAAGGCTCCGCCTTTGACGATGGTTGAGGCGCTCGACGATGCCTCGACCGCACGCGCGAAAGCCATCGTCAAGGCCGGAGGCCTTGG
>VGYL01001322.1 GCA_016872975.1 Planctomycetota bacterium | reverse complement strand
CGGTTGCAGCTCGTAGAGCAGGTTGCCCAGGTAGTAGTGCGCCCGGGCGTCCACCGGATTGTGCGCGAGGGCCGCCTTCAGGACCTCGGCCGACTCCGCCCGGAACGGGAAGCAATAGTCGGCCGGCATGGCGCCCGCCTGGGAGTAGAACTTCTTAGCCACCTCGACATCGCCCTTGCGACCGTGCAGGAACGCCAGGTAATAGTACACGAGCGGGTACGTGCCGGCGAAGTCGGTCTTGTCCCGGACGATCCGGGACAGGACATCGATGGCCTCGTCCCAGAACCCGAGGCTCATGTAGTCCGTGGCCAGCTCCAGGTAGACCTGCACGTCATACCGCATCGCGGCATTCAGCTTGCGGGCCGCCTCGCTGTCGGCGCGACGCGGATCGGGCTTCTGCCGCAGCAGGTGACGCTCGTTCAGGGCGAAGAAATCGAGCGGGTCGTCCAGCAGGGATTTCGCCAGGAGGGCCTCCGCCTGTTTCGGCTTGCCCGTCCGCCGCAAGAGCGCCGCCTTGAGATTGCGGGCCCTGTTGTCCAGCGCGTTCGTGGACAGCGATTGCTCGATCTGCTCCAGGGCCGTGGCGAAATCGCCTTTGCGGCAGGACAGCTCCGCCAACTGGTACTGGGCCGGGGAATGGAAGGCATAGTCCCACTTCGCCCGGGAGAAGACCTTGTAGGCCTCGTCGAGCTTGCCCTGGGCCCGCAGCGCGACGCCGAGATGATAAAGGGCCCCGGTGTCGATCAGGCGGGTGTAATCGACCGACAGCCGTGCCACCGCCCGGCGCAGGTGCTCCTCGGCCTTCTCGTACAGGCACCGCCGATTGTAGTTGATCCCCACGATCGTGTTGGTCCGCGCATCGTTGGGGTCGCGCCGCAGGGCCTCCTCGTAGTAGTCGAACGGATCGACGCGCGGGTTGTGGATCTGCTCGACGCGGAGGCCCGTCAGGTACAGTTCCTCGATGGTCTGGATGTCCTTCGGGGCCGGCGGCGGCTTGACCGTCTCCGGCAGCTTCGGGTTGGGCACGATCTCGACCGGCCCATACGCAACCAGGGTCCGGCCGGTGCTCGTCGCCAGGACCGCCCGCAGGTCGGTCCGCTTCGTCCCGGCGGGCAGCGGGACCTCCTTGACGAAAGGCTTGTCCGGCCCGATGGCGATTGTCTCTTCCAGGAGCGTCGTTTCGCCCGCCCGCAGGACCGCCTTTGCCTTCCTGTGCGGGGCAGTGGTGTTGAAGCCCAGCCTGGCGGTGCCGTTGGCGGTAACCTCCAGGTTGGCCGCCCCCTCCAGATTGGCGTACGTGAAGCCGCCGATCTCCCGCACCGGGTACCAATACTGCTTGAAGGTCTTGACCTCGTGCGGCTTGATCCAACTGTAGTCGGGCTGATTGTCCGACCAAGCCCCCACCATCAGTTCCGCGTAGGGCCCGTCGGCGTCCGTGAGGATCTTGTCCCACATCCGCCCCGTCGGCCCGGGGCTCCACTCCCAGAGCTTGGCCCCGCAGACGACGTGGTGATCGCCCACGTGCACGGTGCCCGCCTTCTTGCCGTGATCGTAGCCGCCCATGAAGTCCTCCTGGAGGTCCCAGGCAAAGAACGACACCGGCTCCGGGTGGTTCTTCCACCAGGACAGGTCCACGCCCCGGTAGTCCACGCCGCGATAGCGCCCGCTGCCGACCGGCCAGTGGGCGAAGTCGTTCTTGGAGTGGTACGTGACCGCGGTCACGCTGGGCGGGAAGACGATCTGGTAGTCGTCGTTGCAGTGGACGGCGACGTTGGCCCAGTAGAGAATCGAATGCGGGTAGGTGGTCCGGTTGTCCAGCTTGACCGACGCCTCGATATAGGACCTGCCGGGATAGAGCGTGATGCCGATGAGCCACTTCATCCGGTGCCGCCG
>VGYL01001321.1 GCA_016872975.1 Planctomycetota bacterium | reverse complement strand
AAGCTCAGTCTTCTCCGTGGGCATGACTCTGGTCCTTTCGTTTCCGAAGTCGTTCCACTATGGCGTCAAGCTCCGGCTCCTGGCGCTTGATCCGGGGCAGGATCGCCCCCAAGAGTTTCGCGGGGTTCCCCTCGTAACTTTCCTCCTGTGTCCGCTTGGCGTGTTTCTGCTTGGAGGTCATGCTATCGCCTCGATGAACTGCCGCGTTGCCGTCCCCATCCGGCTGGCCGTCTTCTTGAAGCTGCCGGCGTATTCCCGAATCAGCTTCCGCGCCTGTGCGGCCGTCCAAGGCGTTCCCGCTCGCGTGGGGATTCCTTCCTCGTTCATCCACCGCACGATGTCGGCCAGCCGGTCGCCAGCCTGGTATCTCTCGTTGACCTTGGCAATCGTCGCCTGCTCCTCGGCCACGGGTTCAAGGTGCGCCCCATTGCGCTGACAGCCATAGGGCACGGCGCCGACGACTTCCCCGCGGCTCCGCTTGTACTGCATGGCCTTTCTGGTTCGGTGTCTAATCTGTCGACGCTCCATCTCGCCCATAAAAGCCCGCATGGCGAAACTCATCCATCCGTCGGGGGTGCTCGTGTCAATCAGTCCCTCGAGGGTGTGGAGTTCAACGTCGTGCTCGTCGAGCAACCGCTCCAGGGCCAGCAGCGTGAGCATGTCGCGGGAGAGCCGTTCCAAGGAGTACAGCACTAGAACCGTCACGCGACCCGTCTCGATGATGTCCAGCAGGTGAAGGAACCCGGGCCGGTCGCGGTTCACCCCGCCGGAGAGTCCGGCGTCCTCGACGATCTCCGCCACCGTCAACCCCTTGAATCGGCAGTACGCCTCGATCCTCTCCCGCTGGTTTCCCAAGGTGACACCCTCCGTGGCCTGCATCGTGGTGGAACACCGAACGTATCCGACAGCGGTTCTTTCGGCCTTCATAGGGATGACCTCCTCGCCCATGCCCTATGATTCTATTCTCCTAGGCTTGCATGTCAAGAGACGCTTCTGTTCCTTGTCGGCGGCATCCTAGCCGCCCGATTCAGCCCCCTGCTCTTCATGTCTCCTCTATGTACGTCAGGCTGGTGAAGTCAGCATCACACCTAAACCGCCAGCTTCCCTCCGCACCGTGGTCGAACCAAAGCCGACGGCAAAGGGGAAACTCCCCAGTGGTCCGCTGCTTCTGCACGATGAACATCGCGTCATTACGTTTGGCAATCTCCGCCAACGCGATCTGCTCCACGGCGCGATCTTCCGGGGCCAGATCTCTGCTTCGCAACTTCTGCCGAACGATCTCGCTATCATTCTGCTTGTTCTCGTTCCGCCACATGCATATGACATTCCATGCCCCGTTCGGGATGTCGGCGGAGCCGGAGATGTCCAACTCGCCTGGCCAGACCTTCTCCTTGGGATGCTTCGCGTCGGGCTTCTTGCTATGCGCGACCAAGTGGACATGTACGCTGTGGCGCTTCGCAAAGTCGTTGAGCTGGTTCATCACGATCTTCTGCGCGTCGTAGTCCGTGCCCGGCACGTCCTGCAGCTTCATCAGCGAGTCCAGAACGAAGTGGTTGATCCCGTACTTCCGCGCCGCGTACTCCCAGCATTCTTGCACCTTCCCGGACACGGCAGACCCGACGAAGTCGTATACCCATACCCACCGATCCAGCCAATCCATCGCGCGGTCGAACTCCTTCCGACTCGCCGGCTTTCCCTTGCCGATCGCCTGCCGCACCATGTTGTGCAAGGTCATGCTCGGCGGCAGCTCGAGGCTGGCAACGCATGACTTGCGCCCCTGCGCCGCGAAGTTCGAGGTGAAGCCGACGACGTTCAGCGGTCTCGACAGCACCGGCATCAGCGGCGAGTCCGCCGACCTCAACAACGACGGCCGGCTGGACATCGTCATCGCCTGC
>VGYL01001320.1 GCA_016872975.1 Planctomycetota bacterium | reverse complement strand
CACTCCAGGCGGTCTGTACCCGGCATCCCAGAGCATGACTTCGACCCTTGCATCAGTCGGCCTCATGCAGATCGATCTCCGGTGTCGTCCTATCCCGCATATCCCACAGGTGGTGCTCGTGCCGGGCGGGGGTGGGCCGGGTGCCAAGCACCCCGGGCCCTTTCATGTAAACACCAAGCTGTGGCGCGCGGCATAGGCAGTGACGGCAGGACCCAAGGGGCACCCGGAGGGCGGCTCCCTATGGACGCCGGCCCCGGCAGGAAGGGCACAGGATCAAGCAACGAGAGCGAGAAGGAAGAAGGAGGAAAACGAGATGATGCGCAAGTCGCACAGTCGGTTGGTCAGTGTCGGCGCCGTTATGGGAATGACGCTGATGGTTCTCCCGAAGGTGGTCGGGGCGGCCTCGGGGCCGACGGCAGTCCATTGGAATCATCCTGCATACCAGGCCCGACTTCTGTCGACGGGTCAAGCCCATTTCTAGTTGATAAACGTGGCGGCTCTTGGTGAACATTCACGCGGCCTTCTCTCTCTTGGCCGGAGCTACCTTGATCCGCAGACTTCGCGCTACCGCTGCTTCAAGCTTCGGCAGGTGCCGGTGCCCGCGCACTCGGCGAAGCCTCGGCTCGATATCCAGCAGAGCCGTGGCCAGCCACCGCTGGCGCTGACTCGAGTTCTTCCAGGAATCGACCTTGGCACACATCTCCTCGATCAGGGCGTTCGTCGATTCCAGGCAGTTCGTCGTCTTGAACGAGAGCCCCAGGATCGGGTACACGCCGAGCCGATGAAGAGTCAGAGTCTCCTCCATCCCCTCGGCAAGACTCGCGGCAGCCGACTGGTTCTTCTCCTCGAGCTCCCGGTGGAGGACCATCAGAGCCGCTTTCGCCTCCGCGTACGTCGGACGGTCGTAAGCCCGCTGGAGACGCCGGCGCCAGCTCGCCTGCTGGCTCTTCGGCAAGTAGCTCACGACATTCTCCCGCTTGTGCCAGGTGCATCTCTGCACGGCCGCCCGCTTCCTGAACGCCTGGTTCACCGCGGCGCGAAGACCCTTGCCACCGTCGATGACCACCAGGATCCCGGACGAGACCTCCAGACCCCGCTCCAACAGGGAGCGAAGGAAGGGTGTGAGGACCTTCTCGTTCTCCGTGTCCGTCTCCACCAGGCCGACGAACCTCTTCTCCCCGCCCCGGGTGATTCCCATTGCGATCACCAGGGTCGTGTCGGCGAAGGTCTTCCCGTCCAGGAACAACGCGACATACCTCTCCCGCGACAGATCCCGTTCCTGGAACTCCTTGAGCTTCGCCCCGCTGGCCTCCACGAACGCCCGGGAAACCGAGGAACTCGAAAGCCCCAAGGCCCCCGGGATCGCCTCGGCCGCTGCCTCGTAGTTCCGGCACGAGATCCCGTAGAGCACCCGCCTCAAGAGCCGATCATCCGCCTCCCCGGATCCCCGGAGAGCTTGATAGCTCCGAAGCGGGATCTCGCCTCGCTCCCCCCGAACCCGAGGCACTCGGATCGGCACCCGCTGGCTGCCCATCCGCACCGATCCGGGGTTGCTGCCGTAGCGCGTCCCCGGCGCCCCGTCCTCCCGCACTCGCCACGGACCCGCCAGGGCCACAACCTCCTGGTCCAGCAACTCCTGGACGTGCATCAACCCCAGGGGGATCAAGCCTCGGATCGCTTCCACCTTGGCGTCCAGTTCCATCCCCTCGTACTCACCGCGGCGAAGGACCCGAACCTCTCCGAAGACACGCTTGCGCTTTCGAACCCGACGCAGGACACTGGCCATCGACGGCTCCTTTCTTCTGCGGCCATGGGAAGTCTTACAACCTCCATGAAACCACAGGGTTGGAGCCGCTTCAATTTACCAACTAAGTTTCGCACACCTTCCGCTGTGGCA
>VGYL01001319.1 GCA_016872975.1 Planctomycetota bacterium | reverse complement strand
GTTGCTGAGCCACATATCCGTCAGCGTGGTCCCATGCTCGCCGGCGGCGTTCAGACCCGAGCCGTCGACCGTCTTCTCGGGACCCGTGTCGGGCGTGCTGACGCTGGAGGCCGTGGCGGTGATGCTACGGATCGGATAGGAGTAGGGCTCCACGGTGAACGACCAGACCGGGCCCTTGAAGATCGTACTGTCCGGCGGGGCGTTGACCTCATCGACCCGCCAGAAGTAGGTCTGGCCGAACTCCAGCCGGCCTGCATCCAACGTGGTTTGCGCCTGACCCTGACCGACCAGTACTCCCTTCGGGTTGGTCCGGCCGGCGTCATTGACATCCGCGAAGACCGTGCCCAGGTACACGTCATGGGTCCGCGCGAACTGGCCCGCGATCCAGCTCAGGACCACCGCGCGCCCCACATCCGTCGCCTTGTTGGTCGGACTGGGATCGGTGGCCTGCCCGTAGCCCGGCCCAATGCCTTTCATCGCGTTGGCGATCTCCGCCTCGCTGAGCGCGTGGTCATAGAGGCGCAGATCGTCCACCATGCCGTTCCAATAATAACCCACGTTGGGCGAATCGGAGCCGATGCGGAAGAACTGCGTCGAAGCGCCGAGGGATTGCGTCACCGTGGCCGTGGTCGACAGGACGCCGTTGATATACAGCTTCAGGGTGTTCGCGGCATCATCAAGCACCCAGGCGAGGTGCACCCAGGTGTTGACCGGCGGCACGGTGGGACGGGCCGCATCCCGGCTGAGGATGCGGGTGGTGGCGTCCGAGAGGTCCATTTCCATCCGGTTGTTGTAGATGGCGCACGTGAAGCCGCCGCCGACGGCATTGCTGCCCTGGCGGTTGCTGCACAGCTTGTGGTCGCCGGCCACGGCCCGATTGACCCACCCACAAAACGACAGGGCGCCCGTCCCGTTGGTGGCGATGGGGATGAGCCCGCAATTGACATAGTTGCTCGAGCCGCTGAGCCGCAGGGCGCCGCCCAGTTGTCCCGCCACCCACTGCGGCGTGCCGGTGATGGCGCCGTGATAGCCGTTGCCGGATGAATCCACCGCTGTCCTCCCCGCCAGGTCGTCGAATTTCCACCACCCGACAATCTTGGCGCGGGCGGGATTACAGACCAGCAGGCTTAGCACGAAAACTACTAACAGAAAACGCTGCCGTTGGTTGCACATCGGAGTCTCCTCCAAAAACCGTTTCTCTTCATCTCTTGCACGACCGCGGCTCACTGCAGGGCCTTGTAGGCGTACCCCTTGCGCATGAATTCGAAATCTTCCATCTCCTCATTGTCCTGCGGGGGCCGGTAAAACGCGAACGAAGGCGGATTGTGCAGGGCCTTGAGGTTCCATTCCACCAGCCCCTTGCTCTTCCACCGCTGCATCTCCACGCGCCCGTCGGTGTATCCCAGCGTCGTGGCGTTGTCCCGGTGCCAGATCCCGAAGGGGTCGACCCACTGCTTCGTCTGGGGGTTCATGACCCAGGAATTCATGTTGTAGCCGCGCGGATCGCATTCGGCCAGGAAGACGTACGTCAACGCGGGCTGCTTGATCTGGGTGAACCGGGTGCACTCCTGCGCCCCGAATCCGCCGGCGGGCCCCAGGCCCGCCAGGCCGCCGGCAATGGAGTAGGTGCGATAGGCGAATTTGTGGAAGGGGCTGTTCTGGCGCCGGTCGGAGGGGCACCGGTAGACCTCCACCTTATTGACGTAGGACCACAGCAAACCCTGCTTGATGTACTCCTTTTTCTGCTCCACGGTGGAATCGCCCAGCCCCGGCGGCATGACCACCCACGGCGCCACGGTCCGGCGGTCGTACGTCGGCCCCGGCGTCACGCCGTGCACCAGTCTGGCGTCGTTCTCGTCCTTGTACATCAGCCAGGCCAGCGTCAGCGTCCGCACGTTG
>VGYL01001318.1 GCA_016872975.1 Planctomycetota bacterium | reverse complement strand
ACCCTGGCCCAGGCGGATTCCGCCATCGGCGGCAAGACCGGCGTGGATTCCCGTCTCAGCAAGAACGCCTTCGGGGCTTTCTGGCACCCGGCCGCGGTCTTTATCGACGTGACTACAGTTGGAACGCTGGACGAGCGGCAATACCGGGCGGGACTCGTCGAATCGATCAAGCACGGCCTGATCGCCAGCCGGGAGTACTTCGAGTTGCTCGAGAGCCGCCTCGACGCGATTCTGCGCCGGGACGCGGAGACCCTGGCAACCGTGGCCCGGTATAACTGTGCGATCAAAGGCCGCGTCGTCGAGGAAGACCCGCTGGAAAAGAACCAGCGGCGGATCTTGAACTACGGCCACACGATCGGCCACGCGGTCGAATCCGCCAGCGACTACACCCTGCTCCACGGCGAGGCGGTCGCGATTGGCATCGTCGCGGCCGGCCTGATCGAGATCGAGCTGGGACTGTCCGAGCCCGGCCGGCTGGATCGGATTCGCGCGGTACTCGATAGACTCGGCGTCCCGGTGAAACTGCCGGCGTCTATGGCCGAGGACAGGGTGATCGATCTGCTGCGCCACGACAAGAAAGCGGTCGAGCAATGGCCGCGCTTCGTGCTGCTGGAAGGACTCGGCCAAGTCCACTGCCAAGACGGTCAATACGCCGTGCCGGTCGGTCGCGAGATTGTCGAAAGGGTGTTGGAGAGACTCCGGTAGCGCGGGCGGAAAGATCCACGCACCAATGTCGAAATCCGAAATAAGCCCGAGGCACAAAATCCAAAGGGCTCAAACGCTCCCGCTCATTTGCCTCTCCATTCGGATCGCCACACTACCTTGCGACAAAGTGGATCGCCGGCAGTGCTGATTGCGATCTTCATCGTCATGGCATGACTCCTTCCTCCGCCAATAGGGTCTGGCGGTTCCTTTGCGGGGCCAGCCCCTTTCGTTTGTCGCCGCTCTTCGGGAACGGTCATTTCTTCAACCGTGCTTCCAACTCGGTCTTGCGGTTCTGCAGGGTGTCGAGTCTCTTTTTGAGCTCGGAGATCTCCTTCTTGACCTGGCGCAGCTCGGTCTGTCCCTTGACTTGGGCCAGGTACTGTTTTCCCAGCTTCGCGGCGATGTACTTCTCAAGCTGGCTTCTCAGGAGGCGAATATAGGGATTTCCCCAGATCGCACCCTCGCGCCACTCGAGCTTGCCGGCGCGGATGCCCTCGATGATGAAATCGCGGCTCACGCCGTACTCCTTCTTCGCGGTCACGTCGCTCAGAGCCGCTCCCTTGCGGTTCCATTCGCCGTATTCGGCCATACGCGTCCTCCTTCACCCGGGTTACGTCCTTTCCGGCGGCTGCAATTGCCGCTTCAGATCGTCGGTGAGCAGGTCCCAGAGGTGGGGGTGCGCCTCCACCAGACGGGCGATGTCCGCCAGGTCCCTGATTCGCTTGCTCTGTCTGTGCTGCGGCTCGGACCACGCTTTGATCTTGCCTCGGAGCGTGTCCTCCAGCAAGGCCACCCGCATGAGAATCCCATGCACGTCCGCAGGCACGGCACGGGCCGGGAAATCGCGGTAGAAATCCTCCGTGCTGAGCTGAATACTGAGCGCGGAACGGCCTTTGAAGTTGACGGACCCCTCGAACTTCTCAGAGCGGAACCCGGCCTGCTCCAGGAGGGAGACGGTCTGTTCCATCGCCTCGACGGCGACCACGAAGTCCACATCCTGCGTTACCATCGGTTGTTGCGCCCAGCGGTTGACCGCCACCCCGCCGATGACACACCAGGCAACGTCGGCTCGCTCCAGGCAGTCCACGAGCCGCATGACGTCGTCGGTGCCGCCCCTCGTCTGCCAGTCGTAGAATTGCTTTCCCGTCATGGCGGCTTCCGCCCTATCTCTGCATGTGAGCCTTGACAAAGTCCT
>VGYL01001317.1 GCA_016872975.1 Planctomycetota bacterium | reverse complement strand
CGAACCGGCTAGGTTGACCACTCCGGGAGGCATGCCCTTGCAGCCTCTCGACGAGATAGGTGGATACGATGGCGTGACGGTGGCCGTCCAAACAGGGCAAGCGGTGCTGGCTGGCGAGAAGTGCGGCCAGCTGTCACGCATGGATCTGGATCCGGCCGTCCGCCGGCAGATGCTCGCCTACGCCCTCCTCAGGCACCACTGCACGAAGCACTACCTTCAGGCTGGGGAGCTGATCCACACCACGATGCCAGCCCGTTCCCAAGGAACCCTGGGGACGCTCGGGAGCCTTGGAAGGAGTGTGTCTCGAAATGCTGAAGCCACTGTTGGCAATTGATCAATCAAAAGAGAGTTTCCGATGAACTTCTTGGTCTCATCGACCCGCTGCACTGATCGCCATATGTCGTGTCGTATCTGCCCACAATTATTGTGTGAAACAATGACGCTTTTCGGGATGCCACTTCGATCTGCCGATGCGACTGGCTGTCGAACGATGAGGGACGGTGGCATATCTGCCGGAGCTCAAGGGCTCGCGCGTGCCAGAGGATTCGCCGGCGGGCAACGCGACCCTGGCCTCAGGAACTTGTCTCGCTGGCTACGGCGCCGATTATTGGGCGCTCGTGACCTTTCCCCTTTTACTGGAACACCTCGAAAGAGAGTCCAGAGCTATTGGTATCACTAACCACCCTAGGGATTCCAGACAAGGAATCCCCATCCCTACACCCCCCTAGGGGGGTGTCGCCCGCCGCCCGGCGGGCGAACTCGTTTGGCGTCTGGTTCCCGAGCGCGCTGTGCGGCCGCTCCTCGTTGTAGTCCCGACGGTAGTCCTCGGTGATCTCCCGGGCCTCCGCAAGGTCCAGGAACCAGTTCTGATCCAAGCATTCGTCCCGCAGCTTCCCGTTGAAGCTCTCGATGTATCCGTTCTGCATCGGCCGGCCCGGCTCAATGAACTGCAGCTTCACGTCCCTCGCATGGGCCCATCGGTCCATCGCCTGACAAGTGAACTCCGGACCGTTGTCCGTCATGATCCGTTCCGGCAGCCCCCGCGTCTCCCGCAGTTCCTCCAGGGCCCGGATCACCCGCAGGCCCGGCAGGGATCGGTCCACCTCGATCCGCAGACACTCACGGCTGTACACATCGATGATGTTCAGCAGCCGGATCCGCCGGCGGTCCGCAAGCTGGTCGCTCATGAAGTCCATCGCCCAGACCTGATTGGCTCCGGTCGGCTGGATCAGCGGCTCCCGTTCGCCCCGTGCCGTGCGCTTCCGGCGCCGCCGGCGGACTTGCAGGCCCGCCTCCCGGTAGATCCGCTCGATGCGCTTGTGGTTGTCCCGCCAGCCCATCCGCCGTAGCCGGTCGGTTATCCGCGGACTGCCCCATCGCCGCCGCTGGATCGCCACCTGCCGAATCGCGTCCAACAGTTCCCCGTCCTTCCGGCCGTGACTCCGGTAGTAATAGCTGCTGGCTCGAATCCCAAACAACCCGCAGCCCCGCCGAAGACTGACCGCGTGACTTTCGTACGCCCACGCCGCAGCTTCCCGCCGCGCCGTGGGCGTCACCATTTTCGGGCGTTGGCTTCCCTCAAGATCTGGATGTCCAGCGCCTGGTCAGCCACCAGCCGCTTCAGCCGCCGGTTCTCGTCCTCCAGCGCCTTCAGCCGCTTCGCGTCGCTCAGTTCCATGCCCCCGTACTTCGCCTTCCACCGGTAGAACGTGCCCTCGGCGATCCCGTGCTTCCGCAGCAACTCCGCCACGGCCAGCCCCGTCTCCGCCTCCTTCAGCACCCCGATGATCTGCTCCTCGCTGAACCGCTTCCCTCTCATCGTCCGTCCTCCATGCCCCTTCTAGGCCAGAGGGCTCTCTTTGAAAACACTCCAGTTCTCGGGGGGAAGGTCAAGAGTACTG
>VGYL01001316.1 GCA_016872975.1 Planctomycetota bacterium | reverse complement strand
CGAGTCTCTATGCGAACCCGGACCAAGCCGTGCAGATCGATGGTGTGTATGACTAGGTCGCCGGGAGTTGCCTGTGCCACCCCATCGCCCCCGTGGAGCGTCCCAACACCTGTCACTGGATGGTCCTGTTGAAGAAGTCAAGACTGCCGCGCCTGATCTCCCGCAGATGGCGCAGACAGAGCCAGTAGGCTCCCAGAAGGTAGCGGATTTCTGATAGCCCTCCCGGTGGCCGGCGGAGCACCGCGCGCCCCAAGGCTAGTGCAAAGTAGCCAACGCGACTCCATACGAATATTGAGATGCTTCTTAGCGTCGGATCGAACAGCTTGAAAAGGAGGTAAAGACGATAGATCTCGCGCATGCAGGTCGTCTCCCTGCCTGGGGCTCTGCCTTCGGCGCAAGGTCTGTGCGTCAGCTTCGCGAAAGGCGTGATGAACAAGGAACCCGGGTATTTCTTGAGAACGCGGTAACTGAAGTCGATATCCTCTCCGTCACAATACTTGATTAGTCTCTCATCGTATCTAAACTCCTCTAGTACGCCTCGGCGGTAGGAATGGTTCGATCCCGAGAGCCACTGGCAGCGCGCCACCCTTTCCATCTCTATGGGGTACGTGGTGCAGAGTGAGGGCAACAGCCGGCATCCGGCTGGCTCGCGGTGAGATAGGAAGAAGAGCCGAAGGAGCCGGTCACGACCACGCGACTCGTGCACTTCGGCCAGAATGTGGCCTTGGACCCCCAAGGCATCGGATGCTTCCTCATAGACCTTGAGGATCTCGCGCAGGTAGTCCTTGTCTAGAAGCACGTCGTCGTCCAAGAACATGATGATGTCACCTGAAGAAAGCCGTGCGCCGAGATTGCGTCCTGCGGCCAGGCTATTTCGGCCATGTCTGACACAGCGAACGCTGACTCCTCGGCTGGCGAATTCTTGTTCTCGAAGCCGGATCGTGGCCCCAGAGTCAGCGTTCGAACCGTTGTCCACAACGATGAGTTCAGCTGGGAGGGTGCTCTGGTTCAAGAGAGAATCCAAGAACAAGCCCAGTTCCACGGGTCGGTTGTGCGCTACTGTTACCACCGAGACCTTCATGGCTCCCGCCCTTCCAGGTCCAGGTTCCTGGTCCAGGGCCAGCCATGACTCGGCAACTGGCACTGAACGAGCCAGTTCAGAAACTGTTCCGGCTCGACGGGCATGATCCGGTGCATGGGGCAGTTCTCCGTATGGTCGGCGTGGAAGCCTCTCATCACACTAATAGGCGGCCTTCCTCTGACAACCTCACCGTCGCCGAATAGTGGACGGAGCGAGATTGAGCTCAGTCTGGCAAGCTACCGCTCTACTGTAATGAGATACCCGGAGCTCCGCCAGGGCTCGCCCCAGAGCTCGTCGGGGACCTTGGCGACCTTGACGGACGCGCCGCGGAAGAAGCGCCGGTAGTCCCGGACCCACCCGCTGGGAGTTAGGACCGGACTTGCGCAAGTTGCAATTGCAGAGCGCTATAGAGGTGCCAGGGCACATTGCAGTTGACGCCGGGACATGAACGCCAGCGAGACCGTTGTCGTCGTGTCGAGACCACGTCCCATCCACTTCATGGCCCACACCAGGAACATCCGCACTGTCTCCGTGACCGTCCGCTGGCACATCTTCCCCACGCTCGCGACGTGGTCTCGCATCAGACGCCCGAGGCGCGGATGCTGAGCGCCCAGTTGAAGGAGCGTGAATGCCACCAAGCCCAGGCAGAGATGACGCTTCGCGCCCTCGGCGCTTTGCAGCATGTATGCCTGGTAGCCCCAGGTTCTGCTTCCCGTCTCGGTAAAATGCGTCGATTGTCCAGCGGTGATTGTAGGTGCGGATGATGCTTTCGGGGAGCCAATGCGTGGCGTTGGTCACGAGCAGGAGCAGCCCACCCTCG
>VGYL01001315.1 GCA_016872975.1 Planctomycetota bacterium | reverse complement strand
TGCGGTACAACCTGGGCACGTTTCTGCACCAACTGGAGCGGCCGCAGGAGGCGGCGGTGCACCTCGACGCGGTCGTGCAGACGTTCCCGCACGTGCCGTCCTTCCGCATCCTGCTGGGCTATGCCCTGGGCCAAGCCGGCCGGCCGGATCAGGCCCTCGAGCAATTCCGCCAGGCCCTGAAACGCGACCGGCGCAACAAAGAGGCCCGCGACGGCCTGACCTGGGCCCAGGCCCTGAAAAAGCGGACGGGCCGCTGAGCCGGGGCGCGCCTCGCGGACGATTGCCTAGTACCGCATTTCACAAGTACCACGACTATGGTGGTAGATTGCCGCGCTCGGCGAGCCTCGCTCGCAATGACATAGGGCGCCCAGGTATGTCATTGCGAGGAGCTTCAGCGACGAAGCAATCTCTACCCTATAGTCTCAGGACTTGCGAAATGTGGTACTAGCTTCACTTCTGAGAGGGTGTGCGAGAAGTGGCACGGGCATCCTGCCGATGATTCATGGGCGGGAAGCCTCACTGTTGTACACATCTTTCCCTTGTTGTAGAGGGTGGCATCGCCAAAGGCTCTGCCTTTGACGATGGTTGAGGCGCTCGACGATGCCTCGACCGCACGCGCGAAAGCCATCGTCAAGGCCGGAGGCCTTGGCGATGCCACCCGCCGCACCCGTCGTTTCACCAATGTGCCTCGCGCCAGGCAACGTGTGGTTGTAGGGTGGGGCTTGCCCCACCGGGAAGCCGGACCCAAGAGAAACGGTGGGGCAAGCCCCACCCTACACATTACCGAACTTGTTCGTCAAAACTCATAAGGCGGAACTCCCAGCGCCGGAAAGTGCCGGCAACAGGTCACACACACGTTACCGAACTTGCGCGCCGGAATTCATACGAATCGGGGCCCGTGTCTTTGGACACGGGCCCCGGATTCCACTCGGAATTCCCGACCTGCGCGGTGCTGCTTACGAGGCAGTCTTCCCGCGCACGTCACGCATCGTCACGGTTTGATCACGCGGATGTCGTCGATGAAGACCCGACCCGCGCCGCCGGCCGTGGGTGTCGTCTTGTTGCCCACCCCGATGGACAGCTTCTTGACCCGGGCCAGATTCACGCCGGTGAAACTGCTCAGCGGGATCTTCCACTCGGTCCAGGCGGCGGTGTTCGCCGCCAGCGGATTGGCATGGGCGACGACGGCGCTCTTGCCGGTGCTGTCTTCGACCGCCACGTACAGGCCGGCGGCCGCATTCGTGCGGTCCGGATCGTCGCCGATCCACACCGGCTGCCAGGCGCCGGTGACGCCGCCGGTGGTGGCGGCGCCGGAGAGCTCCGCGACGGTGGTCGCCGCGGTGTTGTGGCTGGTGACGCACAGGCCGACGTAGGCGTTGGAGCCCATCGAGACGGTCGTGGTCGTCACGGTGCCGTCGGCGTTTCTGATATCCGTCCAGGTGGTGCCGTTGGCGGAGTACTGGGCGGTGAAGCTGTTGCCCGTGCGGGTGAGCTTGACCCACTGCGGCGCCGCAATCCCCGTCTGGGTCATGCTGCCGCACCCGCCGCCGGCGACCTGCCGCCAGCCGAAGGAGGCCCCGCTGGTGGCGCTGACGATCATGTACGCCATGGACGAGGCATCGCTGAGGGTCTCGCGGATCATCACGCCGGCCTTGGCCCAGGCGTGGGTGTTGACCAGGCTGTCGACCTTGACCGTGACCGAGCCATTGCCGTTGAGCTGCTTGTAGACGAAGCGGAAGTCGTCGGCATTGTCCCAGATGTCATGGCCGCTGGCCCCGACGGTGAAGGCGCCGTTGCCCTTGTCCACGAAGCGGACCGGATTGCCGCGGAACCACAGGCTCAGGTCCGTCACCCCATTGGTCGTCCAGTTCTGCTGCGGGGCGAACGCCAGCTCGGCCTCGCTGTA
>VGYL01001314.1 GCA_016872975.1 Planctomycetota bacterium | reverse complement strand
CGCCATTCGGTCGAAACGTGTGCACCGCAGATAGTTGCAATCCTCGTGTCGATCTCGTATTCTGTCCGGCGGCACGGCCCCACCGGGCCGGTGACGCACCGATCTTCGACTCATTCTGACCGAATGTAGTCCTGAATAAGGAGACATGACGTGACAGCGCACGCCGCAGGGACGACAATGATTGCCGTGTTGAATGTATCTCTTTTCTTGCAAACGATTTACGCGCAGGCGGACCGGCGGGTGGCATCGCCGGATGGGCAAACCGTTATTGCGATTCGGCTGGCCCCGGCGGACGGCGCAGCGCGGCTGACCTACGAGGCTCGGTACGCCGGTACGCCGGTGCTGGGCCCGGCGCCGCTGGGAATCACCCGCCGGGACCAGGCCTTTGTCGACGGTCTCAAGCTCGTCGAGGCCGGCGCCGTGCAGACGATCGACGAGACCTACACGATGCTCAGCGGCAAGCGGCGGCTCTGCCGTAACCATGCCAACGAGCAGACCCTCGTCTTTCAAAACCCCGCCGGCGCCAAGCTGGAATTGGTCGTGCGGGCCTACAATGACGGCGTGGCCTTTCGCTACCGGTTCCCCGAGCAGGATAGCGGGAACTACGTAGTGACGGGCGAGGCGACCGGCTTCCGCCTCCCCCGGGACGCGAAAATGTGGGCCTGGTTCAGAACCGGGTAACAGTCTGGGTGGGTGGCAGCGGCAAGGCCGTAGGCTTTGCGCAGGTCTTGCCGATGGCCCAAGGGCAAGGCCATCGGCAAGCTCCGAAGACTGCGCTTGCCGCTGCCACCCATCCTTTGTTACCCGAGAAAGCCGTTTCTTGAACCAGGCCAAAATGTGGGTCCATCCGTACGACAAGGCCACGAAGTACACGCCGGCGTACGAGACCTACTATGTCAACGGCGTCGCCGCGGATACGCCTTCGCCGAACGAGGCCGGCTGGGCCTTCCCTCTGCTCTTTTGCACCGCCGACCGCAGCCGCTGGGCCCTGCTGACGGAAGCGAGCCTGGACGGCTCCTATTGCGGCACCCGGCTGACCCAGAAGACCGTGGACGGCGTCTACCGGATTCGGTTTCCCGATGAGGGCGAGGGCGACGGCACCGGCGCGGCCGAGCCTTCCTGGACCTTGCCCTGGACCACGCCCTGGCGGGTCGTCATCCTGGGCGACTCGGTCGGCGACATCGTAGAATCCACACTCGTGACCGATGTCAGCCCCGCGTCGGTGGTCAAGGACACGAGCTGGATCAAGCCGGGACGGGCCTCGTGGAGCTGGCTCTTCGATCACGACAGTCCCCAGGACTGCACCAAGCTCAATGCCTGGGTCGATCTGGCCGCGGCGCTGGGCTGGGAGTACTCCCTCGTCGACGCCAACTGGGACCGGATGAAGAACGGCACCATCCACGACCTGCTCGCGTACGCGCAGAGCAAGGGCGTGTCCCTGCTGCTCTGGTACAACTCCGGCGGGCCGCACAACCACGTCTCCGAGAAGCCCCGTGGCCTCATGGACCACCCGGAGATCCGCCGCGAGGAACTCAAGAACCTGAGCAAATGGGGCGTCAAAGGCGTCAAGGTCGATTTCTTCCAGAGCGACAAGCAGAACATCATCCAACTCTATCACGACATCCTCCGCGACGCCGCCGAGGCCCGGATCATGGTCAACTTTCACGGCTGCACCCTGCCCCGCGGCTGGTCGCGGACGTATCCCCACCTGATGACCATGGAGGCGGTCCGCGGCGAGGAGTGCTACAGCTTCGACAAGCGGTTCACCGCCGAGGCCCCCACCCACAACGTGATCATCCCCTTCACGCGCAACGTGGTCGGCCCGATGGACTACACGCCCGTGATGTTCGCGGACAACGTCTACCCGCACCTGACGACCTACACCCACGAGCTGGCCCTGCCGGTGG
>VGYL01001313.1 GCA_016872975.1 Planctomycetota bacterium | reverse complement strand
TTCGATCAGCATCACCAGATCCCCGATCTCCACGAGACCGTCGCCGTTGAAATCGACGATGGGGATGATGGGTACCTGCCAGAGGTCACTGCCGCCGAATCCGCCTGGCCGCGGTGCACTCCAGTCGTCGAGGTAAAGCAAGAGTCCGTCAGGCGAGACGCTGCATGCGCCATCCGCATACGCCGTGTTCAAAGGTCGCCCAAGGTTCAAGGGCGTTGTCCAGGGCAAATCCTTGGATGGGCGTGACGACATCCATGTATCGTAGCCACCGAATCCGCCCGGGCGATCCGACACCAAAAGCGACCTCAGGCCATCGGGTGAGAGGTAGATCAAGATATCATCCTTGGAGCTGTTGACCGTTGGACCGAGATTCGTCGGGGGACCCCACGGGTCAGATCTGGACAGCCTCGTGGACACATAGATGTCGCAACCGCCAGACACGCCTGCCCTGTTGGAGAGAAAGAAGAGCTCAAGGTCGTCCGACGAAATGACGGGCTTCTCCTCCCAGGATGAAGTGTTGAAAGTGGCTCCGAGATTGACCGGCGCTGTCCACGCGGCATCCTTTGAGGGTCGGCTGCTCACGTACAGGTCAGTCTTGCCGTGGCCCCCGGTTCTGGTAGAATGCAGATACATCTCCAGGCCGTCGTGAGAGAGGCTACCAACGAAGTCGATCTGCGATGAGTTCACCGGCGGCCCAAGGTTGGTTGGAATGCCCCATCCCTCTCTTTTGTCTGCACGTCTGGATACCCATATGTCCCAATTGCCTAACCCTCCCTCCCAGATGGAGACGGAGCTGAAGTAGAACTCCAATCCGTCTCCGGAAATGAAGCACGTGCCTTCGTGTTGGGGACTGTTGATCGTCGGCCCCATATTGGTGGGCGTGCCGAAGGTGAAATCCGCCTTCGCGGTGCCCCCGCCGCCCATCAGGATGGCTACGACCACTCCCAACCACACCATCATCATTCTGTAACTGCCTTGCCGTTTCATGGTTCTGTCCTCCAAAAAGGTGTTTGTCTTGTTTTCTGAAGGTAAGCACCGCGGACCGCCGATCCTGCGCGAAGTCTCAGGGTTTCACGGCGCGGTTGTAGATGCGGACATCGTCGATCAGGCCCTTCCAGAAGCTGCCGGCCGCGAGCGTGCTGCCGGCCCCGATGTGCAGACCGCCGGCCGAGGCCGCCAGAGCAGCCTGGCTGTCCCGGGCGACCTCGATGCCATCGACGTAGAGAATCCGATTCGCGCCGTCCCAGACAAAGCCTACCCGGTGCCAGGCGCCGTCCGTAATGACGGCGGCGGAGGCCAGCGGCTTGCCGGTGCGACCGCCGGCGCTGAGTCCCGTGGTCAACGCCCCCTGTGGCGTGCCTGCCATCAGCCAGTTCACGCCTCCTTGCTGGGAAATGATCGTCTGGCCGGGAGCCCCGCCCTGGACCCAGGCGATCACGCTGAGCGGTCCGGCGGCCGGATCACGCACGAGCTTCGTGGTGACGAAACGAGGACCCCCATCGAACTGCAAGGCCCCGCCAATCTTCCCGCCGCTGGGCTGCCAGACCGGGTTGCCCATCAAGGTGCCGTCGTTGGTCCCCGCGCTGTCGGCCGCGATCAGCCCGGAAGCCTCATCCAGTGTCCAGTGCGCGAGCAGCGTGGGATCGTTCACCTCCTGGCCCCAGCAGCCCATCAAGACCTCCAGGTCCGCCGCATCGACCTTGCCGTCGGCGAGAGGTGTCGGGCCAATGTCGCAGAGCCTCTCACTCGTACCCCAGCGGTCAATCATGGTGAGCAGTTCGTCCATGTCCACGGTCCCGTCGCCGTTGAAGTCGACGATGGGAATGATCGGTGCCTGCCAGAGGTCACTGCCCCCGCATCCGCCTGGCCGGGGTGCAGTCTCGTCGTCGAGGTAAAGCAAGAGTCCGTCAGGTGA
>VGYL01001312.1 GCA_016872975.1 Planctomycetota bacterium | reverse complement strand
CAAGGCCGACCGGATCTACCGGGGCTTTGGCACCGTCCTGGCGGCCAAGGGATATGTGACGGTTTCCACCACAGTAAGTCAGCACGATGTCCGCCAGTCGAATCGCCTGCTCATGGGCGAGCGGCTGTGGGACCTCATGCGCTGTGTCGATTATGTCGCGTCGCTGCCCGAGGTGGATCCGGCGAGGATCGGCTGTGCGGGCCTGTCCTTGGGCGGCGAGATGACGATGTGGCTGGGAGCCATGGATGAGAGGATCGCGGCGACGGTCAGCTCGGGCTTCTTGACGACCATGGACCACATGGAGAAGAACCACTGTATGTGCTGGAAGTTCGACGGCCTGCGGGAGCTGGTCGATTTCGCGGACATCTACGCCCTGATCGCCCCGCGCCCGCTGCAATGCCAGAACGGCCTGCTCGAGCCGCCCAGCCAGTTCCAGGTCCCGCTGGCCCGCCGGGCGATGGAGGAGGTCCGGACGATCTATCGGGACATGGATCGGCCGGAGAACGTGGTTCTGGACGTGCACCAGGAAGGCCACGTGATCGACCTGCCCGGCCTGGCCTACTTCCTTGACAAGTACCTGCAACGTGAATGACAGACTCCGACGGGTGGCATCGCCAAAGGCTTGCCTTTGACGATGGTCGATGCCCTTAACGATGCCTCGCGGCGTCACGGCGAACGGGGTCCGCCTTCATACGCGATAGGTGTTCCCATGGATCTTGGCGTCCTTGAGGTCTTCCCGCGGGAGCGGCTCGCGCTCTTCGGCCGGATAGCCGGTCGCGATGAGGCATTCGACCTTGAGGTGTTCCGGAAGGTGCAAGAGTCTCTGGAGGTACTGCTCGGACGTCGTCTGAGCATCAAACATCCGACAGCGCACCTGGACCCAGCAACTGCCCAAGCCCAGCGACTGCGCAGTCATCTGCACGAGAATGACGGCGCTGGCGCAGTCCTCGATCCAGGTGTCACTCGCGCGGCTGTCGCCACAGACAACGATCCCCAGGGCCGCCTGCGCCAGGAAGTCCGCGCCGTGCGGCTTGCACACGGCCAGCTTCGCCAGCAACGCCCGGTCGTCCACGAAGAGGAACTCCCAGGGGTCGATATTCCGCGACGAGGGCGAGCGCAGCACGGCCTCTTTCAGCAGCGCCAGTTTCTGCGGCTCGATCGGCTCCGGCGTGTAGGCACGGATACTCCTGCGGGCTCTCAACAATTCGATCATGTGTACCCTTTGAAATTGCTGCCACCAATTACGCACGTGCTACTGCGTCCCATCCGCCGAAAGACGGTGGATGCGAGACGTTTGGAGTTCCGCGTTTACGCGGGTCCAGAGGTCTTGCGGCGCAGCCGCCTCCAAATAGGGCCGCGCGGAACGAACGAAGAAAGCCGGACTGTCAAACCCGCCTGATGAGTTTTGACGAGCAACTTCGGTAATGGCCGCACGAACCGCTCTGGGCGTAGGTCGTGCGTCCTCGCACGACATCTTCGGCGAGCGGGGACGCTCGCCCTACGAAGAGCGCCGTCGCCGGGTTCTGATTACCGAACTTATTCGTCAAAACTCATAAGGCGGAACTCCCTACGAGTCTTGCTCACCATATTGGCTGGGACGGAACAGTGGAGTCCCCTTCCAGCCCATGAATCATCGGCAGGATGCCGATGCCACCGAGACCCCACGGGCATGAGCCTGCCCCGCGCAGGCGGGGCAGGCACATGGCACTTCTCACTCGCCCTCCTATGGCCGCAGGCCGGGGGCCGGGACGACGTTTTCTTTCGGGATTTCCACGGTGCCTTTGTCGAAGTCCTCGGCCGTGGGGCGCAGCGTCAGGTTGTAGAGCTTCGGATTGGCGTTCGGATCTCCCATGATCTCCTTCCACGAGACCTGCTGGCCGGTGTACGCCGAGATACGACCCATGACCGCGGTCGCC
>VGYL01001311.1 GCA_016872975.1 Planctomycetota bacterium | reverse complement strand
GAATTTGAGCTGGTAGGGATAGGCCTGGATCAGCCGGCGCAGGGCTTCCAGGTCGAGGCACTGCGACGGATGGGCTGTCGCGCTATTGCTCTGCCGGGGTGCGGCGTTCGCCAGCTTGGGGCTGATGCTCATCAGGTCGCACGCCAGGTCCGGAACAAAGAGGGCGCCGGTCGTTTCGATAGTGACATGCTTGCCCAGGGCCTTGAGCACGTGGGATAACCCCACCACCCCCGGCCGGACCGACAAATCGGGGCCCGCCAGCGGCTCGCCGCCGGTCAGGACAACGTGCCCGCACGACCACTGACTGACTCGCTCGACGATCCGGTCGAGGCTGAGATCCTCACCCGCCGTGTAGTCCCAGGCATACGCGGTGTCGCACCAGCGGCAGCGAAACGGACAGCCCGCCAGCCGCACGAACACGCTCGGCGTGCCCGCCAGCATCCCCTCGCCCTGTAACGAATAAAAGATCTCGGTCACCTGCATAGGTTATGAGATTCCAAATCTCAAATTCCAAATCCCAAGTGAATTCCAAGATCCGTCCGATCTGTCTGATCCGACTGATCCGACTGATCCGGCGGATTCGGTGCTTCCGCCTCCCTTGGCATCAGGCCGGGCTACCGAAATATTCAATCGGATCCTTCAACCTTGCTTCCGCGAAGCCCTTGAGCCGAAGGCGGCAGGAATCGCAGCGGCCACAACTGCGGCCCTGCGGGTCCGGATCGTAGCAGCTATGCGTCAAGGAATAATCCACGCCCAGCTCCGTGCCCGTCCGGATGATCCGGGCCTTGGTCATATCGATGATGGGCGTGTGAATCCTGTACCGCCCTTTGCCCTGCACGGCGGCCGCCGTGGCGAGGTTGGCCATCTGCTCGAACGCGGCGATGAACTCCGCCCGGCAGTCGGGATAGCCGCTGTAGTCGGTGGAGTTGACGCCGAGGAACAGGTCGAACGCGCCTAGCACCTCCGCCCACACCAGGGCATAGCTCAGAAAGATCGTGTTGCGAGCGGGCACATAGGTCACGGGGATATCCGCCGACGCGCCCAGATCGGCACGATCCTTCGGCACCTGGATCTGCGTGTCGGTGAGCGCGGAGCCGCCGAAGGCCCGCAGATCGATTTCCGCCACCCGGTGCTCGACCGCCCCGAGAGACCGGGCCACCTTGCGGGCGGCGTCCACCTCGCGTCCATGCCGCTGGCCGTACCGGAAGGTGAGGGCATAACAGGCAAAGCCCTCGCGGCGGGCAATCGCCAACGTCGTCGCGGAATCCAGGCCCCCGCTCAGCAACACCACCGCCTTCTTCTCAGGCACTTTCGATCTCTCTTCCAGAATCTCATTCTTCTGACTGGGTTTCCGTATGCCACGCCCAAGTCCGAGTGGCATCGTCAAGGGCGGCAGCCCTTGGCGATGGCTCCCTCAAGCGATCCTGTGCCTCTCTGACAGAATGATCTTGGATATGTCATTGCGAGGAGCGCAGCGACGAAGCAATCTCAATCCCACGTGCGGGAGATTGCTTTGCTTCGCTCGCAATGACATAGAAGTAGTCCTCATCCTATGCAACTGGGCTCCATGTTTTGAGACCCTCAGGAGCCGTCGGCACTATGCTTCGGGCCACCCGATTCAGCGTCCTTTCGGCCATGGATACGCATTGGAGCCGGCAACTGGTTCGATCGGTCCGGCCGGCAGGGTCTTCTGCCAGGCGAGCACCCGCTCCGAGAGCCGCGCCACGATTTCCGGGTTCTGCGCCGCCACGTTGTCCAACTCCGTCGGATCGTTCGGGATATCGTATAGTTCGACGCGGCTGCGGTCGGGGTTCATCAGCAGTTTCCACCGCTCGTCGCGGATGGCCAGCATCGGGCAGCGGTGCACCATATCGCCGAAGACGCGGAACCGCCGCTCCCACAGCAGCGGCCGGCCGCG
>VGYL01001310.1 GCA_016872975.1 Planctomycetota bacterium | reverse complement strand
CGGCATGGCCGCCCTGGCCCATCTGCGTCACGACCTTCATCTGGCGGGCGACTTCGGTCATGCGGCGGGACTCGTAGATCGTATGGGCCATGGGCTTTTCGCAGTAGACGTGCTTGCCCAGCCGCATCGCCCGAATCGCCGCCGGGGCGTGGCAGTGGTCCGGCGTGGCGATCATCACGGCGTCGATGTTCTTGTGCTCTTTGTCCAGCATCCGGCGGAAGTCCTTGTGCTTCCGCGCGTTCGGGAACTTGTTGAACGTCCCGGCCGCCCGCTCGTCATCGACATCGCACAAGGCCACAATGTTCTCGCCGCCCAGGGCGTTCATGTTGCCGCCGCCCTGGCCGCCGACGCCGATGCCGGCGATGTTGAGCTTGTTGTTGGCCGAGGGTTGCCCGGCCTCACCCAGCACGCGTTTGGGCACGAACGTGAACGCCGCCACCGCGGCCGCCGCACCCACCAGCTCCCGGCGGGACCAACCGTTGCCTTGCAGATTCTTCATTGCTGCTACCTTTTCCTCGTCATCATCACGAGGCTGTTCTCCCGCGCCGGCCCGGGAACGCCGATCTCCCGATCGGCCTTCGTAGCCAATCAGGAGATTGGCGTTCCCAGAGATCGGCCGGGTGGCAGCGGCAAGCGGAGTCTTCGGAGCTTGCCGATGGCCGTGCCCCTCCGCCATCGGCAAGACCTGCGCAAAGCCTCCGGCCTTGCCGCTGCCACCCACAATCTTGGGATAGCCGGAGTTTCGTACTCATCGATAACATTGCCGCATGGGCCCAAGCCCATCCTACACGTTCATCTCCAGCGGGCCCCAGCCCTTGCGGGGTTCGCGCCAGGCCAGGTCGTTGATCTTCGGATCGCTGGTGATCTTGCCGGTTTCATCCAACTCGAGTCTCTTTCCCGCCCGGGCGCAGAGGTTGCCAAGCTGGATGTTGGCGGCCATGGGACCGGAGTAGCTGAAGTTGGATTGGCTGAACTCCCGCGGCTTCTCGCCTTTGCAGGCCATGAGGAACTCCTCGTGATGGCCGGGGGAGGGCTCGAGCAGTGGCTGGGGCTTGCCGAACTCTTTGCGCCGCGCGTTCGGGATGAGGTACGGGCTTTCCCAGTAGTCGCCCTCCACAATCATCTTGCCTTTGCTGCCGATGATCAGATTGCCGGTCCTGGGCAGCCGGCGTCCATCGACCTCGAGTTCCTCCGGGATATCCGGCATGAAGGGCCTGCCATTGCCATCGTTGCCCTCGTACCAGAAGGTCTTGAAGCCGGGCCGGCCATCTTTGGCGCGGTAGGTGCTCTTGACCACCATTCCGGCCGGGAATTGGTCCTTGACGGGTCCGGTCATGATGAACGGCTCGGCGGTGGCCGCATAGCCCGGATTCATGATCGCGTAGATGCCGTCCGTGGTATGACAGGCCATGTCGCCCAGAGCGCCGGAGCCGAAATCGACCACGCCGCGCCAGTTGAAGTCGTGATAGGGACCGCGCTGGTCCCGGCGGCCCTTCTTGCCCGTCTCATTGCTCTCCTCGCGGGGACCGGCGTAGGGCCGCATCGGTGCTGCGCCAATCCAAGCCTCCCAGTCGAGGGTGTCAGGAACCGGACTGGTCCACGTGGGACGATCCCCGCCCTGCGGCCAGATGGGGCGATTCGTCCAGGTATGGAACTCCTTGACGTCGCCGACAGCGCCGGCCTTGATGTAATCGTAGGCCAGCCGCCAGCCCGGGCCGCCATGGCCCTGGTTGCCCTGCTGCGTGACGACCTTGGGATTCTTGGCATAGGCGGCCGCCAGCAATTGGGCCTCGCGCACCGACCACGTCAACGGCTTCTCGGTATAGCAGTGAATGCCCATGGAAACGGCGGTCATCGACGGGGCGAAATGGGTGTGGTCCGGCGTGGACACGAAGACCACGTCCAGTTCCTTGCGGTGGT
>VGYL01001309.1 GCA_016872975.1 Planctomycetota bacterium | reverse complement strand
CCTGTTTACCGTCCATGACTTATTCTCCTTTCCAAAAAGGTTCATAAGTCACTGTAAACAAAGGAGTAACAGGGCGCCAGAAAAAAATCTCACACACGGAACCGAGAACCGACCGGCAATTTTGTAGTCAAGGGCGGAAAGGGCGGTATACTATGGGGGTCGGCCGACGATCCGGATGCGGCGCGAGCGGCCTCGGCCGCCTTAACCCCGTGCCACGATGCACGATCCTTGAAAGGGGCGAAAGATGATGAGCGGTGATTTGACGAGACGGCAATTCATGGTGGCGGCCTCGGCAGGCTCGGTGGCCGCCGCGACCTCGAGAACTGTTCCCGCCTATGGCAACCTCACAAACAAGGCCGGCAAGCTGGCCCTCCTGGGCGGCGAGCCCGTGCGCAAGAAGAAACCCCTGCCGGACTGGCCCTATTGCGATGACAAGATCGTCGAGGCCGTGACCAAGGCCACGCGCAGCACGAAATGGTGCCGCATCCAGGGCGGCGCCAACGCGGTGGTCACCCTCGAAAAGGAATTTGCCAAGCTGACGGGGGCGAAACACTGCGTGGCCACAGGGTCCGGGACCCAGGCGCTGCATACCTGCGTGGAGGCGCTGGGCATCGGTCCCGGCGACGAGGTCATCACCTCCCCCTACACGGACCCGGGGACCATCGCGGCGATCCTGTCGGCCCGGGCGCTGCCCGTCCTGGCGGACCTCGACCCCGCCTCCTATCAGCTCGACCCGGACGACGTCGAGCGCAAGATCAATGAGAACACCCGGGCCCTCATGCCCGTGCACATGATGGGCCAGCCCTGCGACCTCGACCGGATCATGGCGCTCGCCAAGAAGCACAACCTCAAGGTGATCGAGGACGCGGCCCAGGCGCATCTGGCCGAGCACCGGGGCCGCAAGCTGGGCACGATCGGCGATCTCGGCTGCTTCAGCTTCCAGTCGAGCAAGGTGCTGGCCTGCGGCGAGGGCGGCGCGGTCGTCGGCAACAACGACGATCTGATGGACAAATGCTACACGGTGCACAATCACGGCACGTCGCGCCGCGGCCTGACCGAGATGATCGGGCCCAAGTACCGCATGAACGAGTTCGAGGCCGCCGTGCTGCTGGCCCAATGGTCGGGACTGCACGAGCGCCACACCCGCCGCAACGAGAACGCCAAGTACCTGACATCCCGGCTGAAGGACATCCCCTGCCTGACGCCGCAGAAGCTGTACGACGGCATGAACGCCGGCTCCTGGTACCTTTACGCGATGTCCTACCACAAGGAGCATCTCAACGGCATCGACCGGGCCACGTTCCTGAAGGCCCTGGCCGCCGAGGGCGTCAGTCTGAGCCCGTACATCAAGCAGGGCCTGCACCGCGAGCCCTGGATCGACACCATCCTGAACATGAAGGTCTACAAGACCATGTACTCCGCGGAGCGGTTGCGGCGTTATCGGGACGAGTGCCAGTGCCCGCGGTGCGACCAGGTCTGCGCGGAAATGGCCATGATCTGGGCCTCGGGTCCGCTGCTGGCCTCCCGGCAGGATATGGTCGAGATCGCCGACGCCATCGAAAAGGTCTACGTGAACCGGGACCAGCTCAAGCCGGCCTGAAGCCGATCGTCGGAACGTGTACGATAAGTGGCGCGAGCATAGTGGCATCGGCATCCTGCCGATGATTCACGGGCTCCCAGCCCATGCCACGCGGCGTACGAAGCCTGCTCGGGGAATCCCTCATGAGTCTGGACGAGCAAGATCGGCAACGTGTAGGGTGGGGCTTGCCCCACCGTTTTCCTGGGATTCGGGTTCCTGGTGGGGCAAGCCCCACCCTACAACCTGAAACCATCGTCAAGGCCCGAGACCTGGGTGATGCCACGCGCTGTACCAAGCCTGATGAGTTTCGATGGACAAGTTCGGTAATCACAACCCGGCGA
>VGYL01001308.1 GCA_016872975.1 Planctomycetota bacterium | reverse complement strand
CGACGCCACGAGCGCCGTCCGCTTCGGCCAGCCCAACACTGTGGCCGTGAAGATCGCCAATCTCCGCGTGAACGAAATCGGCACCGGCGGCATCGTCGCGCCCGTGATGTTCTGGTCGCCGAAACAGCCTTGAGAGGTCCCTTGCGACTGAGGAGTCAACGAATGTCGCCGAACGCCATGCCCGGCTGGGCGCGACCGATCCGCATTCCGGAACGCATTGAGATCACCCATGCCGAGCCGGCCTTTGCCATCGCGGGGGAGAAGTCCACCTGGCGGCTGCCCTTCAGACTGTCGAAGGCCGTGCCCGCCGGCGCGATCCTGAAGTGCCAGCTCTGGGGCGGCCGAAACAACAAGGGGGCCTTCGCGGGCGCGCAGACCGAGCGGCGGGAAGCCGAAGGGCATCTTGCGGCCGAACTTGACGACGGGATGGTTCTCGCCATGTCGCCAGACAAGAAGAGGGGGACCTACGTGGTTTCTCTACCCGACGCCGGCCTGAAGAAGGGCCAGGGATTGACCGTCGTTCTCGGAAGTCGCGCCCACGGCGGCGGGGGAATCACGGCATGGAGGGAGCGCATGCTCAACAAGTTCTTCATCCTCTACAGTGTTCCCACCGAGGAGGCCGAACCCAAGTTCCCGGCATGGGCCGGCGGCGATGTGTGGGCCCAGGGAACGGACGACCGCATCGTCGCGGCCTGCACCATGCACATCCTGGGCGGCGCGACACATCACATCCGAGCCTATGTGCCCGCCACGACGAGGCCGGGAGTACCTTTTGCCGTGCTCGTGAGACCCGAAGATGAATCCGGCTGTCTTTCTCATCAAGAGCTGGCCGCCGTGGACATCTCCGTCAATGGGCAATTGCTTCGCGCGGACATGGAGAGAATCCCGGAGTCAACCTCCTTGTGGGCCACGGTGCGTCTGCCCGCCGAAGGAGTCCATCGGCTCAGCGTGCGCGAAGGAGCATCCGGGCGCGAAGCCGTGACAAATCCGACCATCTGCGCCAGAACGGCCCAGCCGGTCTACTGGGGCATGATTCACGGCCACACCGAGATGTCCGATGGAACGGGCAAGCTCGATCACTACTTCCATCAGCTCAGGCACGAAGTCATGCTGGACTTCGCTGCCCCCGGAGACCACGACCATCTCTGGGAAACCTCGGATGAGTTCTGGGCGACCACATGCGCTGCCGTCAGATTCTGGCACCAGCCGCATGAGTTCGTCACCTTCCTCGGCTACGAATGGGCCAAGTGGCGTCGGAATGGCGACGGCGACCGCAACGTCTACTACCTCGAAGACGACCGCCCACTCTACCGATCCGACGACGGGGAGTATCCCTCTCCGCCTGACCTTTTCAGGGCTCTCACAGGGAAGCAGGAGAAGGCCGTTGTGATCCCGCACCACACGGGCCACGGCGGCAACTTCTGCGACTGGAAGGACCACGGCCCCGCACACGAGCGGCTGGTGGAGATATTCCAGACGCGCGGCAGCTACGAATGCTCCGAGCAAGACGGGAATCCGTCGCCTGAAAGGGCTGGCGGCCCAGCGCCCTACACCGATGGTTACGTGCGGAGAGCCTTGTCGCTTGGCTGGCGGGTCGGATTCACGGCCGGCGGGGACGACCATTCCGGGCATTGGGGCACGGAATTCCGGTTTGGCCCCAACGGGAAGGGCTACAAGCAGGGGCTGATGAGTGTTGAGGCTGCCGAGAAGACGCGGCAAGCCATCTTCGAGGCCATGCACAACCGGCGAGTCGTGGCGACCACCGGCGCGAGGATGCTGCTCACCTATACGCTCAACGGCCACCCCATGGGTTCTGAGTTGAGCGTGAAGAGCACCCCCGGCCTCGCGGTCCGGCGCACGCTTTCCATCGCGTTCCACGGCACGGCGGTGGTTAGTCGGATTGATATCATCCGCAGCAACC
>VGYL01001307.1 GCA_016872975.1 Planctomycetota bacterium | reverse complement strand
TCCGCGGGGTTCACCAAGACCTTGAGATAGGCCAGGACATCGCGAATCTCCTTGCGGTTGTAGAACTCGACGCCGCGCACGACCTGATAGGCGACGCGGCGGCGGATGAACGCCTCTTCCAGGGCCCGGCTCATGGCGTTGATCCGATAGAACACCGCGATCTCCCGGCCGGAGACGCCCTTGGCCAACAGCTCCTGAATCCGCTGGGCGACGCCATCGGCCTCCTGGGCTTCATCGTCGTAGCAGTCGACGCTGAGCTGGCCCGCGTGGCGCCGCACGGGGACGAGGCTCTTGGACTTGCGGTGCCGATTGCAAGCGATGAGCTTGTCGGCGGCCTCCAGAATCTCGGCCGTGCTGCGGAAGTTCTCTTGCAGCTTGATGATCGTGGCGCCGGGCCAGTCCTTCTCGAAGGCCATGATGTTGCGGATGTCGGCTCCCCGCCACCGGTAGATCGACTGGTCGGGGTCGCCCACCGCGCAGATATTGCCATGCGCCGAGACCAGGGCTTTGGCCAGCCGGTACTGGGCGTGGTTCGTGTCCTGGTACTCGTCGATGAGCAGATACTGGAATCGCTCCGACAGCGCGCGGCAGACGGCCGAATTGTCTTCCAGCAGCAGGGCCGCCTTCATCAGGAGATCGTCGAAGTCGAGGCCGTGGCGCTCGGCCAGCAGCTTCTGGTAGCGGGCATACACCTTGGCCAGCGTCCGCGAGAAGAAATCCTCCGCTTGTTGTTTGAAGGTCTCGGCATCGACGAGCTTGTTCTTCAGTGTGGAAATCGCTTCCAGCACGCGGCCCGGCGGCAGGCTGGTCGTATCGACGTCGCAGTCCTTGAGAGCCTCTTTGACGCACCGCGTCTGGTCGGCGTCATCGTAGATACTGAAGTTGGGATGAATACCCGCCGCCTCGGCATAGCGGCGGAGGATCCGCACACACAGGGAATGGAAGGTGCTGATGTAGGCCCCGCCGGAGGCGCCGAGCGCGGCGGCCCGCTGGCGCATCTCCTCGGCCGCCTTGTTCGTGAACGTGATCGCGCAGATGTTATACGGCTGGACGCCGGACTCGATCAGCGCGGCGATCCGGTACGTGATGACGCGCGTCTTGCCGCTGCCCGGACCGGCCAGGACCAGCAAAGGGCCCTCCCGATGACAGACAGCCTGCCGTTGCGACGGAGTCAGTTGTTGAATATCCAAACTCAATCTCAGATCCGAAGAAGTCTGAAGTGCCAAGTTGGACGACTGTCATTGCGAGGAGCGCAGCGACGAAGCAATCTCAACCCTCAGCCAGAGAGATTGCTTCGCTTCGCTCGCAATGACCTGCTTCCCACTTCACACTTCAAACTGGTCCTATGGTTACTGTGTCTTCTGCAGTCGCTCGATCTGCTGCTGCAATTCCGCCTCGGTCTGCTTCAGCTCCTTGAGCAACTCGGGTTTTTCCAGCTCGATCCGGGTCAGGAGGGCCTGCCGGAGAGAGACGGGATAGGCCTCACTGTTGAGAAACTGGCCGAGCGCGAAGTATCGCAGCACGCGCATGGGCGGCAAATCGATTCTCTCGCTGTCCCCGAACAGGGTGAAATAGTGGTCCCAAAGCTGCTGAGCCAACTGCTCGTTGGCGGCCGCGGCATTGTCGTCCCGCATGGCGTACAGACCGTAGGCGTTGATCAGGAGCGACACGATCTGCTCGCTGGCGTCGTGGATCCCGAATCCGTCGAGCTCTTCGATGATCCGATTGCGGGCGAACTGATCGAGCGAGACCTTGAATTCGTCCAGCGGGTAGCGCGTCCGGAGGTTGCTGTAGATCTTCTGGGCTTCGCCCCTGAGTCCCGCCTGGTAGAAGACCAGCACGGCGTTCTTGAGCATGTTGCGATGGCCGTTCGAGAAGGACTCGTTGCGGCCGCGATCCTGCCCGTACTTCACGAAAATTTCCC
>VGYL01001306.1 GCA_016872975.1 Planctomycetota bacterium | reverse complement strand
TCGGCGGACGAATGCCAGCCGGTAGGGTGCGTACCACGCACCGTCTGGATTCCACGTGGTCCAGAGCTTGCAGGGACCCGCTTGGGGCCGTATACTGATGGAAAACGAACGCCTGGAGCAGGCCACAGTGGCAGGAGTATATGGACTGGCGCGATCGTATCACTGTCGATCCCGAGATCCTGGTGGGCAAGCCCATCATCAAAGGAACCCGCATCTCGGTGGAGTTCGTCCTCGACCTGCTGGCACGCGGCTGGACGACAGAACAGATCCTCCGGGAATACGACCACCTGACCTTGGAAGACATCCATGCCTGCCTCGCCTACGCCGGCGAGTTGGTCAAGGAAGAAAAGGTCTACTCACTGCCGACCTGATGGAGAAGATGCGCATCATCGCCAATGAGAACGTCAGCGCCACCGTCATCGGTGAACTCCGAAGGCGCGGCCATGATGTCGTATCCGTCAAGGAATCCATGCGGTCGGCACCAGATTCCGCTGTGCTCAGACGAGCCCCCGAGGAGAACCGGCTGGTCATCACACACGACAAGGACTTCGGGGCCTTGGCTCTTCAGTGGAAACTGCCCGCCACAGCCGGCGTGATCCTGTTCCGGCTGTCGGGAGACAGCCCCGATGCAGACAACCAGCGAATCTTGCATGTCTTGGAGCAACGCACGGATTGGGCGAACCACTTCTCGGTCGTGACGAACGACCGGATTCGGATGCGGCCGCTGCCAAAGAGACTCTGAGCTTTCGGAAATGCCACCCGAACACCTCTTCCGCCCTGGTCAAATGAAGAGCGTGAGACACGGATTTGGGACGGGGATCGCGGGACGACCCCACGCCGTTCGGCACTCTTTGCTGCGAACCCGCAACAACGGAAATGCGTTTCCCGATCATGGTGGCGGCTTGATGCAAGCCCCGATCAGATAAGAAGGTAGGAACCACGAATGGCACGAATCACACGAATAGAAGAGGAAAGACAAGGGGTCAAATTCGTGTGATTGGTGTGATTCGTGGTGCAAAAACACTTCGGTTCCGGCCGAAGGCCAAGCCAAGGAAATCGCCGGAACTTGGCGATGAAGAGGAGCTCTGGGGAGACAGAGGGGTCAGTCCTCGGATCTCGGAAAACGCCACGAGCTGGTCTGTGAGGGGCATTGCCCCCGGATCCTAAATCCGAGGACTGACCCCCTGCCCTCCCCTTCTTCATTGCGTTCGATTTTGCCTAACGTTGCGGATCAGGCGCGGCTATATGCCGTCGCCTGCATCCGGCTTGTTGGCTGATGATATTCCGAGCCATCCGAGGGCGTCGTCAAGATTGTCGAAGGCCTTAACAATCATGCCCCGGTTCACGGCGACAGTTTCGCCGAACCGCGCTGGGTCAAGCACCGGATATTCAAGAACATAAGCGAATTTTGGGACTAGGGGCAGCGCGCCACGCCATGCCTCTGCAACGAATTCGCCGTAGTAGAACCGTTCCATGGTTTGGGGATTTCCCACAATCCTCCGGCCATCGAAGAGCACCTTGTTAACTTTGTACCGCGTGACGGCATCGAGTATTTCCAGAAAAGTCCGCTTTGCCTCTTTCAGCGAGAACTTCCCCGAGACGTCCGTTCTTAGAAAGTCTGATTCAGGGTATATTTCCACTTTCATTTTCTTGTTACCTTCCTTTCCAGCCAACAATGATTATTACGACAGCGCGAGGGGAAGAAAAGGTGGGGGAAGAAAAAGGGAAGAAAAGGTGTCAGGAAGAGTTTACAGCGACAGCAATTCGGTTTCCGTCGGCTTGATCTGGTTTTCTGGGCCTGCCGCGCGGGCGCTGGGTGCCCTGCAGCCCCAGCAGCCTGACCACTCGATCCACCCACGAGGGCTGGCCCAGCGGGGAGCCGCGGACGATGGCGCGACGAACCTGGTTCAGTTCCGGGTCAGCCTGG
>VGYL01001305.1 GCA_016872975.1 Planctomycetota bacterium | reverse complement strand
ACCGTTGGTGTTGACGGTGTAGGTGTGCAGGTCCGGCATGGTGTGCCCGTGATCTTCCAGGTACATGCTGATCCCCAGGCCCACCCCCTTGAGATTGGCCTTGCAGACAACGTCGCGCGCGTGGCTCCGGGCCCGTCCCAGGGCCGGCAGCAGAATCGCCATCAGCAGCGCGATCACCGCGAGGACCACCAGCAGCTCGATGAGCGTGAACCCTTTTCGCCGTTTCATGGACAGCTCCCCTTGCATGCCCGGTACCGCCGCGCCCCCCACATGCGCAGGACGGCCGGACCCGTCGGTCCCGCAGGGACGGCCACAAGAACAGATTCCTGTACGCCCAAGTTGGTCAGGTGCGGCTTCGATCGACAATCCCCTTGCGGAAATACAAACCCTGATTCACGATCGATTTACAGCGCTGTTCGAGGGTCGCCAACACGGCCTCGTTGCAGGGTGTGAACTCCGCAGCGGCCCGGACGTTCTCCTGGACCTGTTGCGGATTGTCACATCCCACGATGTTCGTGGCCACGGGCATGGAGAAATTGTAGAACAGCGATTCCCGCATGGTCAGCACGCCCGGCTTGTCCGTCGCCATGCGCTGCGGCTGCTCCGCCAGGGGCGGCGGGGTCCAGGTCGACAGCATCCGCCCGCGGGTGGCCACTTTCATGCCGATGATTCCCAGGTTCTTTTCCAGGGCCATAGGCAGCAGTTGCTCGAGGAAGCTGTGCTGATGTTTGTCCGCGGCGTTGAAGGCCATCAGCAGCGTATCGAACTCGTAACGCTTGAGGCCCTCAACCAGCACCTGCGGATCGTAATGGCCGGTGATCCCCAGGAATCGCACGATGCCCTGATCCCGCGCCTTTTCCAGGGCCTTGATCGCCCCGTCCTTGGCAAAGATCCGGTCAAGCTCCTCCAGGCGCTGCACGTTGTGGAGCTGCCAGGCATCGAGGTGGTCGGTCTGCAAGCGCGTGAGGCTGCCTTCGAGCAGACGCATGGATTCGTCGTAGGTGCGCAGGTGGGTCTTACTGGCCAGGTAGACTTCCTGGCGGCGACGCTTCATGACCATGCCGACGTGGGTCTCACTCCTGGTGTTGCCGTACGCCGGGGCGGTGTCAATGTAGTTGACACCCAGATCGATAGCTGCCTCCACAATCGAGACCGCCAAGTCGGCGTTGTCCAACTCGACCGCAGCCTGGGCCCCCAGGCTGAAGATCCCCACCCGATGGCCCGTGCGCCCCAGGTTGCGGGTGGGCATCGCGTGGAAGGTACGCGGATTGTGGGGCAGGGGCCGTCCCCGGGCATCCTTGCCGGGAGGCAAAGGCTCGCCGGCCCGGGCCGGATGGCCCGCCGCCCCCAAGGTCGCGGCCAAACCCGCGCCCAGGAAGGCACGTCGATGCAGGGATGTCACAGCGTCTCTCCGATGCTCCATGATGATCTCCTTTCGATGCTCCCCCAGTCCCGTGGGGCCGGATGTTGGTGCCACACTCAGGATCCAAAGAACCGATCAGCGCCGGCCATGATACCTGCAATCCCTCCGAAAAGCAACGCAGAACCATCACGGATGAGCCGCTTGCGTTGTGTGGGAATAGCCTAAATCAGGGCGTTGACGCAGAGGGACACGGAGGGCTTCCCCGCAGACAGGGCCGATTTCAGCCGAAATCTTGCCCTGATCGATATTTTTTCGGATTTTTCGACCGGATGGGGGTTGACGCGGGGATATATTGCGATGTAGAATGGAGCTACGGAAAGAAAGGAGGCTTTCCATGCGGATCGCAATCACCAAACCCTTGTTTGCCTGGGACAAGTGGTGCCGGATCTGGGGCGAAACACGACCGGGGACTTGACGGCGTTGCACGCCCGTGGGACCCAAGACACCCAGACAGTGGCGGCCGAAACGGCCGCGGGTCTGCCGCAACCGACGGCGGGCCGCAAAGA
>VGYL01001304.1 GCA_016872975.1 Planctomycetota bacterium | reverse complement strand
CGTGAAGTCGGCCCGTGCGGGCCGCGCGTCTAGACCGGAGAGCAGACAGAACCCAACGAGTGACGTTGTGAACAAAGGAATCTTGAACGATTTCATAGTACCCTTTCCCTTCTGCCCGAAGGCAACAGACATTGTTGGAATCTCACTGACAGGTCTTTCTGCAGAAAAGACGAGTTGACAATCGAATGGCAGGTTGATGACACGCCGCAAGTCGCTGGGCAGGGTCAATGGCGCATCGGAAGAAATGCCCGCGCCCATGAGGAGGGACCACTGCCTCATGTCGGCATTGGCCTTCTCCCGGTTGTGCAGACGGTCGTAATAGCGTGCGCGGTCCGAGTAGGCGTAGGCGTCCTGCGGATCGGCTTCGATCCTGCGCGTGCAGAATGCAAGCATCTCCCCGAAGTGTTCATCTACCGTTTGGGCTGGGCCGAGGGCTTCGACGGTCGGAGCGGCCGGATCAAGATCCGCGGTCCAAATCTCGAAGTAAGGCGGACCCAGAGAGAAGATGAGCCTCGCTCCGTCGTGTGTCCATGCACCCGCCGTGATCTGACCACCAAGAGTCCTTGCGGGTTCCTTCGCGTCGAGACTGTGAATCCAGAGTCCCGTCCTATCGTCACTGTTGTTGCGACCGGCCACACAGAGTTCACGCCCTGTAGGGGACCAAGCGGACACACCCCATGCTGCGAAAGGTACAGGCCGTTCGGCGACAACTGCCTGCGAAGCCAAATCCTTGATCTTCAGGGATGAGCCGGCCAGATACGCCACACGCTGATTGTCCGCCGACACTGTCGGGTAGGCATCTGAACAGGTCATCACTCGTTTCGCCTCAGCGCTTTGCCCCTCAACGGAGATGGAACAAAGCGTCTTGTCCACACGCGAGTGATAGTAGACCGCCCTTGAATCCTGGCTCCAGGACGGCCAACCGCCACGAGCCAGACGCCTCGGGTCCGTGCCGTCGGGTCTCATCAGCCAGACCTCCTCGTCTGTCAGCGGAGGCTGTCGGCCCTCGCCGTCGGCCGCGGCCAGTTCCTCCAGACGCAGGTTCTGGCGGTCGCGCACGAAGGCGATGTACTTCCCATCGGGCGACCACTTTGGGTCCTTGCCGGGGACGATCAGTAGGTCGGTTTCTTTGGTCGCGGGATCGAAGAGGGCCACCCCGCTTCGGCCCTGAACTCCCAAGCTGAAGGCCAGCTTCTTCCCATCCGGCGACCATGCCGCACTGAAACCATCCGTGGTCAGCCGCCGACCCTTGGCTGCGAGGCCGCGATAGGTCTCTTCGGCCTCGACCATCGGCAGGAAGGCCGCCCCGGAAGGCTCGCGGTCCCCCGGATGCCAGGACTGCCCCGCCTCTAGGGTGTCGAAGACGTACTGGGCGCACCAGTCCCGGAACTTGGTGCGGGCTTCGTACCCGGGGGCGACAATCTGGCGGTACAAGGCCGTGGCCTTCTCATAGTCGCCCAGAGCGGTCAGGGCACCGAAGAGGTGATACTGAAAGGCGGGCCTGGCGGGCCAGAGCTTCAGGCACTCTTGGCTATCCGCGACGACGCGTTCGAAATCGCCCATGCGGAGCAGCGTCTCGCACTTCTGGGTGGACAGATCAACGCACTGGGGATCGTCTGGCAGCGTGAGGGATAGCGCCTTGTCGTACTCGGCTATCGCCTCCTTGTACCGGCCCAGCTCCCGCAGGGCAGTGGCACGCAGGGAGTAGCCCAACGGGTCACGATCCCGCAGCGTCTTCATGGCCACGGCATCTTCGTTCAGCCGTTCGTACTTGCGGGAGGCGTAGTAGGTGAAGGCCCGCAGCCGACGGGCCTCGTAATCAGGGCGATTGCACCATAAGTCATTTTCCGACAAGGACTTCTTCGAGATAGGTTTCATCCCAGGCGGCGGTGAGACGTTTGTTCTTGATTCCGACCTTGAGAGTCGTGTTGT
>VGYL01001303.1 GCA_016872975.1 Planctomycetota bacterium | reverse complement strand
ACCTCGGGAATGCCCGCCAGCGGCTCGATCGGGGAGGGCGGCCGTCGCAGCGCGTGCAACGTGGCGGCCTGGGCGGGCGGGGGCGCGTGGTGCCGCGGCTCGTGACAGCCGACGCAACTGCTCGTCTCGCCCGGCACGACGGTCAGGAAGCTGTGCATCCGCTTGACGGAGTTGTTGTTCTCGTCGAGGGCGACGAACAGCAGGCTGCGCAAGGCGGGCGCCTCCAGGTAGGCGGACCCGTCCGGCTCGACCGGAACGGTGCCGAGGATCTGCTGCAGGGTGTAGGTGCCGCCGAAGCTCATGGGCGGCATCTTGCCGCTGTCGTTGATGGGCTTGGGCAGGCTCTCGAGCACGAGCAGCTTCTTGATCTCGCCGCGTTGGACGCCCTCCATCCGCCGTCCGACGTAGACGTCCTGGAGGATCAGCGTTCCGGTGGCCCGCGTGTAATCGGTCCGCGCCGGGATCACCGGCTCGCGCGGCCGGGCGCGCAGGGCGCGGGGCTCGTGGCACTCGACGCCCGCTTTGGCGAGCTCGGACGGCACGCGATAGAGCTCTCGGGTCCGGCCCTGGCCGTCCATCACCAGCAGCTTGCCGCCCTGGGCGACCAGGAAGCAGTCCTCGGACAGCGGGTAGGGGTCGCGATAGTTGTCTTCCTTACTCACCCGCCGGGCGGACGCCGGCTCATCCGGGCCGCGCTCGGGCGTCACGATCGTGATCGCGCCGGCGTGCTCCTTGCGGCCGTGGTCGGGGGAGAAGACCGCCACCACGTCATTGCCCCGGCCGGGGATGGGCTTGGCGTCGATCATCAGCGTGTGGGGGTGCATGTTGCCGTAGTAGATCATCTGGTTCGTGCCGTCCGGGTTGGCGGTCCAGAGATGGTGGAAGGCGACCCGGCTGCGGTCCACGTATTCCCAGCGCTCGTAGATCACGCGGCCGTCCGGCAACGGCCAAGGCGTGTTGTCGTGCTCGATGTTCGCCGAGACCGGCCGGATGTTTCCACCGTCGCCGTCGCAGGTGTACAGGATCGCCACCTGCGAGTACCAGCACGGGACCCAGCGCTTGCAGCGGCTGGAGCAGAACATGATCCGCCCGTCGGACAGGTAGGTCGGCTCGATGTCGTCATACGGCCCGGAGGTCAGTTGTTTCAGCCCGCTGCCGTCGAGGTTGATCTCGTAGAGATGGAAATGGTCGGTGCCGCCGGGACGGTAGGAGAAGAGGATCTTGACGCCGTCGTAATGGACCTGGGGATCGCGGATCGCGCCGGCCGGGTCGTCGAGCAGGACGGTCAGCTTGCCGCTGTCCACGTGGAGCCGGCACAGCGAGCCCCTGGCGCCGGAGAGCTTGAGGTTCTCGTCCTGGACGTAGTAGCCGAAGTTCTCGTACCAGTGGCCGCCCACGCCGGGCTGCCGCCGGGCGAAGACGATCTCCTCGACGCCGAGATCCGCCGAGAGAGCCGCCGGGCAGGCTTGCGCGAATGAGAGCAAGAACGGAAACGCCCAGAGGGCGGAAATTCCAAATCCCAAATTCCAAATCCCAAACAAATCCAAAATCCAAAACACCAATGACCGAAACGCTGACGCCGGCCGGCCCGCCAGCACGGCCGGCGCCGGCCCGGTGCTGCCCATGTCATTGCCAGGAGCGCAGCGACGAAGCAATCTCAACCCACCGAATGAGAGACTGCTTCGCTTCGCTCGCGACGACACGTTTTGGATCTTGGACATTGGGATTTCTTTGGAACTTGAGATTTGGAATTTGGAATTTCTCTTCGGCTCTTGTCACTCGTACGCCCGGACATCATAGCACGCCAGCAGGTCATCGTGCCGCAGGTACAGCTTGCCCCGATGGATCACCGGGTGCGCCCAGGCGGGCCCGTCCCCGGTGAGCGGGAGGAAGCGGCCTTTCACACGGAACTCTTCGGGAGAAGCCTCGACCA
>VGYL01001302.1 GCA_016872975.1 Planctomycetota bacterium | reverse complement strand
GACGAGACGGAGGGCCGGGTGGCGACAGACTCGTCAGGACGCCATCACCACGGTGCGCTCGTCGGCAATCCGCAGTGGCAGCCAGGCCGGAGCGGCGGGGCCCTGGCCTTCGACGGTCTGGACGATTGTGTCGCCATCAAGGACGCGCCGGACTTCGATATCACCAGGGAAATCACCGTCGCCTGTTGGGTCAAGATCGCCGGCTTCGACATTCCCTGGCAGGCCGTCATCGCCAAGGGTAATCAGGCCTGGCGGATCATCCGCCCGCGGACCGGCAGGAACATCGAGTTCGCCTGTACCGGCGTACGCACTGGCGTGAGTGCCCCCAATACGGACTGGGGCAATGTCTTCGGCAAGACCGCTGTCGATGATGGCCAGTGGCATCACCTGGCCGGAGTGTACGATGGCACGCACGTGCGTCTCTACGTGGATGGGAGGTTGGACGCCTCGATCGAGGGCACCGGCACGCTGAATGTCACTGACTCCTACGTCCTGATCGGCGCCAACGCCGAAGACGGCTGGAACTACTGGCACGGCCTGATCGACGAGGTTCGTGTCTACAGCTACGCGTTAAGTCCGGACGAAGTCAAAGAGCTCTCTGCGGGCCGCGGGCCCGCTCCCATGGCCAGGCCGGCCTGGCTCGAAAATAAGTAAGCCGGTGAGTCTTTCGCCGCCAAGCAGAACACTCACCGGCCCGGCCACACCCGGGCGACAGGTTTGCGCGCCCGAGCCAAGGGCTTCGTCAGTCCATTATAACGCAAGCCGCAAACTAAAGCAAGAAAGGAGGTCACACGCGTGCCAACGGAACAATATCAAATCCAGGACAGTCAAGATCATTCTCTAACCTGGCAGTTTTTGCTCAAGAAGCAGAAAGGTAGGTGTGACATGAAAGTGTTTCAGGTTCCGATGTTGGCGATGTCGTTGGTTGGGCTCAGTCTGCTCTCCGGTCTGGACGCGTCGCCCGCGCACGCAGGCTTCACGTTCGGCCAAGTGACACGGTTGCCTGTCCCGGCTGACATGGGAAACGATGTTGTCGAGTGTCTCTCCTATGATGGCCTGGAAATGTACATCGTGGCCTATAACCGCCCCGGTGGCCAGGGCGGGTGGGACATATGGGTGTCGAAACGCGCGACAACCGACGGCGCTTGGGGCCCCATGGAGAATCTGGGACCTGGCATCAACTTCTCAGGCGTGGATGACGCCCCGTGCATTTCGGCGGATGGACTTACGCTCTACTTCTGCTCGCGGTACCGTCCTGGTGGGAATAACCACTGGGATATTCTGAAGGCTACGCGCCCGACGAAAGACGATCCGTGGGGGCAGGCTGTGGTCCTCCCACCGCCTGTCAATTGGACAAGCACGGGCGGCAACGCTGCCCACCCGTGGATTTCGCCAGACGGCCTGGAGATGTACTTCAACTCGATGCGTCCCCCCAATTTTGGCAGTTGGGACATCTGGGCTGCACGCCGAGCCACCACGGATGACCCGTGGGGCGACCCGGTGAACCTCGGGCCCGGGGTGAGCAGTCCCTACTATGAGACGTTCCCGTCCCTCTCGCCGGATGGTCTGCTGCTGCTCTTCGGCGACAGTCCATGGGGTGATCCTGTACGCCCTGGCGGTTACGGCGGCCCCGACCTGTGGATGGCAAGACGTGCCAGCCTTTCCGATCCCTGGCAACCGGCGACGAACCTCGGGCCGATCGTCAACAGTTCCGGAGGTGAGGCCGTCCCACGCATCACGGCCGATGGGCGCACCTTGCACTTCTTCCGACAAGAATCCGGCACGTGGCAGGTGCCGATCCTTCCCATCGTGGACTTCAACGCCGACGGGAAGGTCGATGGGAAGGAGGTCCTGGGCCTGGTTGAGCACTGGGGCGAAGACTACCCGCTGGGCGACATCGGTCCGTTCGCCTGGGGCGACGGGACGGTGGACGTC
>VGYL01001301.1 GCA_016872975.1 Planctomycetota bacterium | reverse complement strand
ACCTCGAGGGTCCATCACCGCAACCAGGGCATTGTTCAGAGTCACCAGCTTGGGCGGAGAAGAACGCTGTCGCAGCGCGCTCTTCGCGTACTTCGGCACTGCGGCGACCAGGTATGCATCTTCAAGCAACCGCAGGTAGTGGGCGATGGTCTCAAGGGCACCAGGGTCCTGCAGCTGAGCCTGCAGCTTCTGCAGGGAGATGACTCGTCCAAGCGCCGGGCGAGCAAATCGCGGCACTCGACAAAGCCAAGTCTGAATGCCGTTGAGGTCATAGCCGAATAAATATTCGACTACAGTTGAAAGTCAAGGCTAACCTTCGTCGTCCTCCGCGAAGACCTCAACGCCGGCTCGGGGCGATGGCAGTCCCGCGAGAACGTGGATCCAGACCGGAATCGGCGAACAACACGGCCCACGATCCGGCAACGACCCCGCCACCGGGCCCCTGGCGGGTGGTCCACTTTTCACTGTTCACAATGGCTCACCTTTCAGTGTTCGTTGACACGGTCTGGCCAGGGCGAGGAGTAGCCGCCGCCGTTTACTCTTCGAGGATCCTCGTAATCTGCGACTTTAGTCCGGGCACACGCCGCTGCACGACATCCCACACGAGTTCGTAGTCAACCCCGAAGTAGTCATGAATGAGTCGATCGCGCATCGCGGCCATTGCTCGCCACTCGACCCCCGGATACTGCGCCCGGAAGTCCTCGGGGGTCTTCTTGGTCGCCTCACCGAGGATGTGGCGCAGGCAGTCACGCGGCTCGAAGGACATCTTCCGCCTGCTCCATGATGCGTGGCCCTATGTACGGTGACAGAGCCTCGGTCGTGACCAGATCGACCCTGCGCCCGAGACAACGTTCGAGCAGCTCCGAGAGCGCCAGGAAACGGTCATAGGACTTCATGCCCGGCACGAACTGCACCAGCATATCGACGTCGCTTCCTTCATGTGGAGTTCCACGCAGCACGGATCCGAAGAGCGCCAGCCGGCTGACACCCAGCGCACGAATCTCCCTCTCGTACTTGACGATGCGCTGAAGGACGTCATCGAGATTCAGGACTGGTGGCGACATGTGCTCAGGATACCGCAGCCGGGCTTGTTCTGCCAAGGCGATTGCGCGGAGATCAGAATCTCCTCGATCCCCATGCCAGCAACCTGCCCGACGAACTCGTTCCTGCAGATTCCGTCCCGATCTCGGATGATGAATCGCGGTGCCGTCTCCCACGGGAACGCCTCGATCATCTGCCGCCCCGTCCACCTGGCAGTCGGGTTCGCGGTCACATTGTGATGGAGTATGCGTCGGCGCTCATTCAGAGACGGAACCCTTCTCGATGCAAGCGGGTGACGGTCGTTGAAGAAAACCGAGTTGGTGACGCAGGGCGAGGTTTTCGACAGCCAGTGCACGCTGAGACTGCAGGGCGGAGCTCAGGGTGCGAAGCTCGGCAAGAAGCATGGCCGGGAAGCTACCGCGGAGCTCTGCCCAATAGCAAGCCAGGCGTAAGCGATCAATCCTCGGAGTATTCTCATCAACAAGGACGGGGTTTCTAGAAGGGACACGGGCGTCATGGGCTGCCCTCGCCGGACCCACAACGCCTCACGATGAGCGCCTGGATTCACCGGAAGAGGTGCTTCGCCTTGCCCCAGCTCAATCTCTCTACCGGTGTCTGCGAGCAGCCAATGCCAAGCGCACCGATCTGGCCGCAGCCGGGGGGCGCGTTCGCCGCCGCGCAGGGACTCTGTTCGTAGATTCGGAAGTCCGAAGCCGCCTCATTGCAGAACCTCGGGTCCGCCGTGATGTTGTTCTCGACCGTCGCCCCGCAACAGTTGAATTCGATCGCGCCGCTATCCGGCCACACGTCATTGCACTCGACCACACCACCTCCCAACGCGAAGGAGTGGACTCGTGCTCCTGAGAAGATATTCCCAGTGATCTGTACCACACCA
>VGYL01001300.1 GCA_016872975.1 Planctomycetota bacterium | reverse complement strand
CGCCTGATCGATGTGTTCGAGCACCGGCTCCTTCAGGGCATACGGATCGTCCGCGTCCGTCCACTGCCGATAGTCCATGGGCAGCCGAACGAAATCGAAACCCCATTCGCTGATCCACTGAATATCGCTCGCGCGGAACGGGTCGTTCCGGTAGAACTTCTCCAGCAGATTGAACCCCCGCCAACGGGGAATGGCGGTTTGCGCTTTGGCCTGCACAGATTGCCTCTGCCCCGCCTGCCCCCACGCCGATCCCAACAACACGGCGGCCCCTGCAAAGGCCCCCTTCAAGAATTCGCGGCGACTATTCTTCATCTTCACACCTCCAATGTTCTGCCTGGTTGTCCCTCTACCGATACCCCCTCTGCGCCCTCGGGTCAACCAGAATTCTGACGCGGCTGTTTTCGGTTGCCTCTCGGACACAATCCCGTCAACTGGCGGGTGGCGGCGGAATGAGAGGGCGGAGTTTCTCGATCAGATCCGGGAGGTGAACCGTCGCCACCAGCCAGATGTTCTCGTGTTTCACCTCCCCGTATTCGTGGGCAAGGATATGACGCTGCGCGATGATCTTTCTCCACGGTATTTCAGGATGGGCGTCGCGGTAGGTTGGCGAGACGTTCCTGGCAGCCTCTCCGATGATTTCGATGTGCCGCTCGACGGCGCCACGGAGCAGCCGGTCGCGCGTGTAGTCGGCGAACGTCTTGCCAACCACAAATTCTCGAACTGCAGTGGCCGCATCGAGCATGTCCCAGAGATAGGAGAGATCGCCGGTTTCAGGCCGCATAGACTACCCTGTAGCTCTTGAGAATCTCGTGTCGCCGGAACGGATTTCGCAAGGCCTCCTTCTCAATGAGATCCACTTCCCGGCCGAACAGTTCCCGCAGTTCATCCCGCATGTCGATCAGATCCCAGAGACTCCATGCCGCCTGGGGCTGGAAGGTAACGAGCACGTCGATGTCGCTGTCGGGCCGGAAGTCGTCGCGCAGAATGGAACCGAACAGCGCAAGCTCTATTACCTTCCATTTCCGGCAGAATTCCGCGAGCCGGTCCTGCGAGATGTCGATTCCATGGAAATCCATAACTGCTTCTACAGTACCCATCCCGATACAACTTGGCAATACCGACCTCGCACGAAGTGGCTGGCGGGGAGCACTGGGCCCCGATCCTTGTTGGCGTCGGCGAGCCGGCCGGACCCCTCAGTAACGGTCGAGGTGCAGGTAGATGATGTGCCGTTCGTCGTCGACGATCAGCTCGCCGCGCCATCTGCCCTCCGCAACGCTGATCTCGTAGCGTCTTGCCGCCCCGCGGATCTCGTCCTCATACCAGGGCGGGCCTTTCTCCGTGGAATGGAAATACTCGTGCCCATTCTGCGGCCCGGTAGATCTCAGCGGGTAACCGGCGGACCTGATTCTCATCCTCTCTCGGGAGTATCTCTGGCACACCAGCCCTTGGAGAGTCGGCGACTCGGCCAGGAACTGTTCGATGCCATTGGACTCGGCGGCAAACCGCAGATAGCATCTCCCCGACAGCATGAAAGCCCAGAACTCGACGGCGACGTCCCGTGCCGAAGGAGGCAACGGGGCCAACTGAGCCCAGGCGAGGATACGAGAGGCCCGGGCGGCCGGATTGAACTCTCGGCTGAGAGTGCTGCGGTCATGTGCGGTCAGCGCCAGCCAGCCAGCCCCCAGGATGATCACGGGAAGCAGCAGCACAAGGCCCTGCCGTGCAGCGTTCGGGTTTCGGGTGCGCAGTATCCGCCACAAGGCGGCTTGGGCAAAGAGCCCTGCGCCCAGGGCCAGTACCGCGATAACAATCCGCGTGCCAATCACGATTTTTACCGTCCCCGTCTCACGGCCGGGGAGCCGCGCGATCCAGGCCAGTCCGATACCCAACATCGGCAGAAGGACCCCGCTGCCGACCACCGCCCATCGGATGGGAAACC
>VGYL01001299.1 GCA_016872975.1 Planctomycetota bacterium | reverse complement strand
GTCGGCGGCAGGCAGAACCCGTCCGGGCCGGGCCGATCACGAGGGGTCGGTACTGAGCAGGTCCGCATTGTAGCCCTCGCCCCCGACCTGGCCGTCGGCCCCCAGACTCTTGATCACGAACGGTTTGCCGCTTTCCGGGACCAGCTCGAAAATGAAGTCGCGTCCCCAGGCGTCTTGCGGAATCTCGACCGTCTCGATGTACCCGCCCGGAGGCCAGTTCCGGGCATCGGCCGGCGGCTGCACGAGGATGCTCAGCCCTTCATCCTGCGTGGGCCAGCGGCCGGTATCCATCTGGAACTGATTGATGGCGGTGTGCAACTGCCGCAAGCTGGCCTTGGTGGTGATGACCCGGCCTCGATCCACCTGGCCCACGAAGTTCTTCACCACGACCGCGGCCAGCAGGCCCAGGATGATCAGCACCGCCATGAGCTCGACCATGGTGAAGCCGCGTCTCAGTCGTTTCTTTCCGTTGTTGTCCATGCTCCTTCTGCTCCCAACAAAATCTATCGCGCCACCGCGGAAATCCGCAGGATCGGCAGGATCGTCGCGTAGGCGATCAGCCCCACGACTCCCGCCATGAGAATGATGATGAGCGGCTCGATGGCCGCACTCAAACGCTCGATCACGACATCGGACGAGGCCTCGAGATTTTCACTGATGCTCTTGAGCATCGTCTCGAGCTCGCCGCTCTTTTCCCCGACGGCGACCATGTGGGCGATGGCCGGCACGATCACGCCGCTGTCCCGCAGGGGCGTGGCGATGTCGGCGCCCGCCAGGATGCGCTCGCGCGCCTGCTGAATGGCGCGGCGCATGAGCACGTTGCCCGTGGTCTCGGACACGACGCGCAGCGATTCGGCCACGGACAGGCCCGAGCCGATCAGCGTCGAGAGCGTCGAGGCGAACCGGGCGACGACCCGCTGCTTGATCAGCGGTCCGAACAGGGGCAGCGACAGCAGGAACCGGTCGCGCAGAAAGGCGCCCCGCTCCGTGCGGAAGAACCGCCGCAGGCCCATGACGACGATCACGAGCCCCGCCAGAACAAACAGCACCCGCCAACTGGTCAGGATCTGGCTGAGGTTCATCAACTGCTGCGTGATCCACGGCAATTCCTGGCCCGCCCGCTGGATTTGCGCGCCGATCGTCGGAATCACCTTGGTCGTCAGGATCAGGACCGCCAGCAGGCAGAAGACCACCAGGACGATGGGGTAGATCATCACCGTCAGGACTTTCGATTCCACCCGCTGGCGCTTCTCCATGAAGCTGGCGATGGTCTTGAGGCTCTCGCCCAGGGTGCCGGTGACCTCGCCGACGCGGACCATCGCCACGTAGATCACGTCGAAATAGCGGTCGTAGTCCTTGAGGGCGTCCGTGAACGATTCGCCGGTGACGACGCGGTCGCGAATCTCGGTCAGGGCGGTCTTGAACCGCTGGTTGGAGGTCTGCATCGTCAGGACCGAGAGGGCCTCGGTCAGCTTGATCCCGGAATTCAGCAGGGTGGCGAGCTGCTTGGTGAAATCGGTGAGCTGGGCCTTGCTGATCCCGCGTCCGACGGACAGCAGGGCGCGTTGCTCGGCGACGCCCGAGGACACCTCGGTGATCGAGGAGGGATGCACGCTGCGCATCCGCAGTTGTTTGCGTGCGGCGTAGGGACTCTCGGCGGTGATGGTCCCTTTCACCTTCTTGCCGTTGCCTGCGATTGCAATGTATTGATATCTTGGCATACCCTGTTACCGGTCACCGCTCCGTCGATCTTCCGAAATCACAAATCCGAACTTCGAAATCCGAAGCCCGAAACGAATTCAAAACACAAGAAAAGGGGAGGAAAATGCGAAACGCCGGCGCCGCGCAGGAGGGCCGTTTAGAATTTTCTTCCGTTTTGGTCATTGGCGCTTGTTTCGGATTTCGAATTTCGAATTTCGGATCTCGGACTTTCCTTTACAGA
>VGYL01001298.1 GCA_016872975.1 Planctomycetota bacterium | reverse complement strand
GGCCTACGTGGTCAGTCAGAAGCTGATCCCCCGCAAGGACGGGCAGGGCCGGATCGTGGCGATGGAGATCCTCAACAACAACTACGCCGTCGCCAACAACATCCGCACCGGCAAGGTCGAGCAGCTTTACTCGCAGCTCCAGACCAAGACGCGTAACAAGCCCGACGAGAAGATGATCACCCTGGAGAAGCACCTGTCCCTGCTCGTCAAGCAGGAGAAGGTGGACCTGCTCGAAGCCCAGAAATGGGTGAACGATCTCAAGGCCTTCGTGGATTGCATGCAGAGGGACTGAGACAAGAACCCGGAAAAGGGCGGACCATGCAATATTACACCTGTCCTGTAAGAATGCATTGCATTTCTACAACTGCCATGTAGAGCTTCACCAGGGCCGGGTGTTCTGAGGGTGCGGCGATGACCGTTGAGTTCAACTGTCCTCATTGCGGGGCGCTGATCGCGTTCGACAGCCGGCACGCGGGCAAGCGGGCCAAGTGCCTCCAGTGCGACCGCAAGTTCCTCATCCCCGCCCACAGCTTCGAGAAAGCCCGGAAAGTGGCCCCGGAGCCCAAGCCGAAAGAAGATCCCATCCCGGGCTTCTACCGGGCGGTGTTCCTCGGCAGTAGGAAGACCTTCCTGCACCCGCAGAGCGTCACGCCGCTGGCGTTTGTGATCGCGGTGGTGTGCTTTCGGTTCTTTCTGGCGGGGGCGTGCTGTCTGAATTACGTCGCGTCCTTCCTCATCTGGGGTTGGCTGTTCGGCTTCTACTTGAACCTCATCCACCAGACGGCGCAGGACGAAGAGGCGCTGCCCGAGATCGAGCTCGGCACGTCGATCACGTTCCTGTGGTACGTCCTGCAGCCGATGTTCGTGTTCGCCTACACGCTGTTTCTGGTCGAGCTGCCCTTCATCATCACCCTGTCACTGGCGCAGCGCCACGGCATCACGTACGGCCAGGTCTGGTCCGGCCATACCCCGTTGCACCTGCTCCTGCAGGTCTTCCAGCTCGGCGGCCTGTTCCTCTTTCCCGCCGCGATTCTGACCTTGGCGGTCGGCCAGGACTTCGCGCTCCTGCGGCCCGACTATCTCCTCGCCCCCATCTTCCGAGCCTTCTTTCCCTACCTGACCGTGGTCCTGCTCCTGATCGCCACGTGCCTGCTGGAGATGCACACCCTCCAATACACGGGCAAGAGCCCTACCCTCGATGCCCCGCACCTATCCCCTACGGACGCCGCCCAGCACCTGTCCGTGAATCTGCTGGTGCAGGTCCTCGCCATCCTCTCCATGCGCGCCATCGGCCTGCTCTACCGCCACTACGGCGGCTACTTCAAATGGTGACACAACGACTCAACGACGTGCCTTGACCGCGGGACGGGAGCGTTGGCCGTGCTTCGTTTTGGGGACCAGATCCCGGCGTGCTTTGCTGAGGGCCCCTTCCTCCAGCTCAATCCGCTCGCGAAGGACGTGGGCAACCCATTCCTCAAGACCAGACGACCCGTGCAACCGAGCGAGAAAACTCGCCCGTGCCGCAAGGTCCGAAGGAATGGTCAATGCAGATCTCTTCGGCCTCTTCACGCGAACGGCTTTTCCCCAGGCAGAACGCTGATCGGCTTGAGCGGTCACCCTCTTGTCGATCTCTTCTTCCGTCAAACGTCTTGTCGATTTCGTTGTCGTCATCATCTCACGCGACGAGTCGCGCATGGACCTCTTTGGCGATCTTCGCCCCGACCTGGCGCTCCGTGATCTTCAGGTCATAGCTCGTTTGGCGATTCAGCCAGAACTGCGCCGTCGTCCCGAAGTATCGCGCCAAGCGGAGAGCCGTATCCGGCGTGACCGAACGTCGTTCCCGCACAATCTCATTGATCCGCGGCGCAGGCACCTTAAGCTCCAGTGCCAGTGCATGAGCGCTCATCTCCAAGGGTATCAGGAATTCCTCCCGCAGGACTTCACA
>VGYL01001297.1 GCA_016872975.1 Planctomycetota bacterium | reverse complement strand
GGCCAACGGGGTGAATACCCTCGTTCTGTACGTCCAGGGCAGTACGACCAACCAAGCCGGCACGCTGTACGTGGCGGTCGAGGATAGCGCCGGCAAGAGCGCCGTGGTCGTGAACCCCGACGCGACCGCGATCACCAAGGCCAGTTGGACCGAGTGGAAGATCCCGCTGAGCAGCTTTGCCGGGGTCAACGCGGCCCGAGTGAAGAAGTTCTACGTCGGCGTCGGCGACCGCACCAAGCCGGTCCAGGGCGGCATGGGCCGCGTCTACATCGACGATATCCGAGTCGTCAGGTAGCATGGGCATCTTGCCCATGTGTATCCCCGGGCGTCCCGTCCGTGAGGACAGGGCCAAGATGGCCCTGCGACTCATGGGCGGGACGCCCATGCTACGAAAGAAGAGGTGACATGACGTTCCGGGAACGTTGGCTGATGACTGGGGCCCTGCTCTTGGCCCTGACCGGTGTCTGCGCCGGCGAGGTGCATATCTTGCCCACGGGCAGCAGCCCGGCTCCCATCGAGTTCAAGCGTTTCCCGGATCGGCTGCACGCCTTCGTCTGGCGGAACTGGGAGATGGTGTCGCTGGAGCGGATGGCCGCAGTCCTGGGTACGACGCCCGAGAAGGTCCGCGCGGTGGGAGAGTCCATGGGTCTGCCGCCGCATCGAACACCGCCGGCGGAATACCAACAGCGCGGCTACATCACGATCATCCGGCGCAACTGGCATCTGCTGCCTTACGAGCAACTGCTCACGCTCCTCGGCTGGGACGCCGAGAAGCTCGCCTTCACGTTGCGGGAAGACGACTTCCTGTGGGTCAAGCTCGGGAATCTCAAGCCCGCGTGCCCGACTCTCAGGTACACGGAACCGAACGAGGCGGCAACCAAACGATGTGCGCAGATCAAGGCGGTTGTCACGTCTCATTTCGCGGACCAATTCGCGACCCCGCCGGTGCCGAGATTCGACTTCGTCCGCAACCTCGTTCGTAGTGTGCCCGTAAGGGCATATCACGAAACGCCTGACGGCGTCACTACAAACACGTTTGGTGCCACACGTGAAGGCGGCCAACAGCGGAGAATTCGCTTTCTCTACTCCTACTGCGGCCTCTTCGGCGACCCGCTGCTGACGCCGGAACTGGACCCGTACCCGGACGGTCTGCTCCGGCGGCTGTCGGACCTCGGCGTCAACGGCGTCTGGCTGCACGTGGTGCTGCGGCAATTGGCGCCGGGCGGCGCGTTCCCCGAATTCGGCACGGACCATGAGCAGCGCATCGAGAACCTGCGCCGGCTGGTGGATCGGACGAAGCGATACGGGATCGACATTTACCTGTATATGAACGAGCCGCGGGCGATGGAGGCCTCCTTCTTCCAGAACCGCGGGGAGATCAAAGGCGTGCAGGAAGGCAGCTTCCACACGCTGTGCACCTCGACGCCCCAGGTCCGGCGGTGGCTCACGGATTCGCTGACCTGCGTGTTCCGGCAGGTGCCCGGCCTGGGCGGGGTCTTCACGATCACCGCTTCGGAGAACCTGACCCACTGCTACAGCCACAGCCGGACCGCGGCGGGCTGTCCCCGCTGCTCGAAGCGGCCGGGACCGGAGGTGATCGCGGAGGTCAATAAGGCCATCGCCGCCGGCGTCTGGGCGGGCAGTCCCGAGGCCAAGGTCATCGTCTGGGACTGGGGCTGGCCGGACGCGACCAATACGAAGGACGACAAGGCCGGCTGGACGGAACAGATCATCAACGCCCTGCCACAGAACGTGTACCTGATGAGCGTCAGCGAGTGGAGCAAACCCATCGTCCGCGGCGGCGTCGCGAGCACGGTGGGCGAGTACTCCCTTTCCGCCGTCGGGCCCGGCCCGCGCGCGACAAAGCACTGGGCCCTGGCCAAGCAGAGCGGGCTCAAGACCATTGCCAAGATCCAGGCCAACTGCTCCTGGGAGCTCTCGGCGGTC
>VGYL01001296.1 GCA_016872975.1 Planctomycetota bacterium | reverse complement strand
CTCCAAAGCAACCTCCGGCCCGCCGGCATCGGCCGGGCCCTGCGGACGAAGGTCAACGCCAATATCGGGACCAGCAGCGTGCGCTGCTCGGTGCAGAGCGAGATCGAGAAGATGGAAGCGGCCCTGGCGGTCGGGGCCGATGCGATCATGGACCTCAGCACCGGCGGCGATCTCGACGCGATTCGCGCCGAGTTGCTGGCGCATTGTCCCGTGCCGTTCGGCACCGTCCCGATCTACCAGGTGATCGAGGGCCGGCAGGTGGAGGACATCACCCCCGCTCTGATCCTCCGGACGGTGGAGAAGCAGGCCCGGCAAGGGGTGGACTTCTTCACGATCCACGCCGGCCTGCTGCGGGAACACCTGCCGCTGCTCGCCGGGCGGGTCGCCGGGATTGTCAGCCGGGGCGGGGCGCTCCTGGCCAAATGGATGCTCCACCATAACCGGCAGAACCCCATGTACGAGATGTTCGACGAGCTGTGCGACGTCATGGCCGAGTACGACGTGTGCTTCTCGCTGGGCGACGGCCTGCGGCCCGGCGCGATCGCCGACGCCACCGATGCGGCCCAGCTCGCGGAGCTGCGGACGCTGGGCGAGCTGACCCAGCGGGCCCAGGAGCGGGGCTGCCAGGTCATGGTCGAAGGTCCCGGCCACGTCCCCTTCCACCAGATTCAGCACAATATGGAACTGCAGCAGGAGATCTGCCGCGGGGCGCCGTTCTACGTGCTGGGCCCTCTGGTGACCGACATCGCTCCCGGTTACGACCACATCACCTCGGCTATCGGCGGCTGTGCGGCGGCGTTTTACGGGGCCTCCTTCCTGTGTTACGTGACGCCGCGTGAGCACCTGGGCCTGCCCAACGCCGACGACGTGCGGGCCGGCGTCGTGGCCGCCAAGATCGCCGCCCACGCCGCGGATATCGCCCGGGGCCTGAAGGAAGCGGATACCCTGGACCGGAACCTGAGCGTGGCCCGCGCGAACTTGGATTGGCAAACGCACCTGGCCACCGCGCTCGACCCGCAGACCGCTGATCGCATGCACCGCGAGGCCTGCCAGGAGATGGGCACGACCGAGCGCCGCTCGGCGGACTACTGCTCCATGTGCGGCCAACACTGGTGCAGCATGAGGATCAATAAGGAAGTTCGTCAAGTCATCCGCCAACGGGCCGAAGCACCGATCGGGTGAACCGCCGGAAGCGGGGGATTTCAAGCTCCAAATCCCAAGCACCAAACCCCAAACAAATTCAAATGTCCAAAAAGTCGAAATTCTAAACGGGCGCCTCGATGGGCGCCGGCGTTTTGGTCATTGGTGCTTCGGGTCTTGCATTGATCTCTCCGCTGGCGCGGTGTGTTCGGGACTTGGAATTGCCGCCTTCAAAACGACTTCAGATTTCGCGTCTGCCCCGCTGCGTACTTGATGGTTTGCCTCTGAAAACGATGGCTTGCCGGCCTCTCTTGTGGTATGCTGGGGGCGGCCGTACGCGGCTGGGCGCATCCATGAGCGATGTCACGCAGATCCTGAACGCTATCGAACGGGGGGACACGGGGGCGACGGAGGAACTGTTGCCACTGGTGTATGAAGAGCTGCGCCTGCTGGCGGCGCAGAAGCTCTCGCACGAGCCGCCCGGCCAGACCCTGCAAGCGACGGCCCTGGTCCACGAGGCGTATCTCCGCCTGGTCGGCGACCAGCCGCATGATTGGGAGAGCCGGGGGCACTTCTTTGCCGCGGCGGCGGAAGCGATGCGGCGGATTCTGGTCGACAACGCCCGGCACAAGCAGGCCCGCAAGTCCGGCGGGCGTCTGGAGCGGGTCCCGCTGGATGACGCCGACGTGACCGACCCGGCCGCGCCGGAGGAAGTCGTGGCACTTGACGACGCTCTGACGACACTGGCGGCCGAAGACGCCCAGGCCGCCCAAGTCGTCAAGCTGCATCTCTTCGCCGGCCTCTCCAT
>VGYL01001295.1 GCA_016872975.1 Planctomycetota bacterium | reverse complement strand
GTCAGCGTCAGGCGCAGGCCGATGCGCACGCCCGCGTTCTGGCAGTTGCGGATGCCTTGGACCGCCCGCTCGAAGGCCCCCGACACACCTCGAAACTCGTCGTTGATGGGACCGATGCCGTCGAGACTGATGCCCACGTAGGAGACGCCCAGCCGCTTGATCTCCCGGGCCTTGTCTGCGGCGATCAGGGTGCCGTTGGTCGAAATGACGGCCCGCAGGCCCTTGGCCACCGCATGTTCGATCAGCTCGAAGAGATCGGGGCGCAGGAGAGGCTCGCCGCCCGAGAACAGGATCGAGGGTACCCCGAAGGCCGCCAGATCGTCGATGACCGCCTTGGCCTGGGCAGTCGAGATATCGTTGCAGGTCTTGTCCGGCCCGCTGTCGTTGTAGCAATGAACGCACTGGAGATTGCACCGGCGCGTGATGTTCCACACGACAATCGGTCGGCGCTGGGACGCCGCTTTCGGAAGGGATTCGCCCGGGCGCTGCCCCGGGCTCTGCCTGCCGTAACGAAGCCAGTCGCCCGGCGTGATCTGGTCACAATAGAGCTTGCTGATGTTGATCATGGTTGAGAGATCTCAGTTCCCAGTTGTCGGTTCTCAGTTCTCAGTTGTCAGTCAGCCGGGAACTGTCAACTGCCATCAGTCCGCTTTGGCTGGGGCTCGTAGGCACAGAGAGGTTCCTCGGCCATATAATTGCCGGTCATGCCAAAGGCGCGGGCCCGGCAGCCGCCGCAGACCTTCTTGTACTCGCAGAGGCCGCACTTGCCTTCCAGGGCCGCCACGTCGCGCATCCGGGCCAGATCCTCGCTCTGGTCCCAGATCTCCGCGAGCCTCTGCTCGACCACATTGCCGCAGTGGATGGGCAGATAGCCGCACGGATACACGTCCCCGCGGTGGCTGACGAACAGTACGCCCAAACCCGCCAGACAACCTTTGGAGGGGCGGTGCGCGTTTGTAGTGACGCCGTGAGGCGTTGGGTCGCGGGCATCTTGCCCGCGCGTGCCGAGGGCCTCCGGCCCTCGCTGCGAAGGCGGGACGCCTTCGACACACGCGGGCGAGACGCCCGCGACACGGATATCGGATGCCCTTACGGGCACACTACGAACGGCAGGCGTCAACTGCCGCTTGACTCTTTCGTAATGAGGGCCGCAGGTTACTTTGATCTGAATCTGGCTCCGGCCTTCCAGCATGCAGATCTCTTGCAGGATTTCCTCGTAGTGCTGGGGCGAGAGCATATCGGTCACGGCCAGGCTCTGCCCGCAACCGACCGGAACCAGCATGAAGAGGTGAACCGCCATGGCACGCAACGACCGCGCCAATTGGTAGACCTCCTCCAACTGCCCGGCGTTTTGTTTCGTCAGCGTCATGTTGATCTGGAACGGCACCCCATGCTCGCGCAGGCAGCGAATCCCTTTCAGCGCCTGATCGAAAGCCCCCGGAATCTGTCGCATCCGGTCGTGGACGTCGGCGGTAGCGCCGTCGAGGCTCACGGAGACTCGCCCGATTCCGGCGGCGCGGATCTGGCGGGCCTTATCGTTATCGATCAGGGTGCCATTGGTGGCCAGCGCGGGAACGATCCCGTGCCGCCGGGCGCGCTCGACAAGAGAAAACAGGTCCGTCCGACACAGCGGCTCGCCGCCCGAAAACACCAGTACCGGCATGGGCATCTGGGCCGTCTTCGTAGCGAGGGCATCCGGCCCGTGTTCTTCTGTGGCATGGGCATCCTGCCCATGTTCTTTCGTGGCGACGGCGTCCCGCCCTCGAAGCGCGGGCAAGATGCCCGCGACACGCAAGGGCGGGACGCCCTCGCCACGAGGTGACTGGCGACGGCCCAGCTCGGCGAGCTGGTCGATCAGGCTCTCGGCCTGGGCGGTGGACAGATCCGCCACGTCCGCCTCGTTCGATTCCAGGCGCCGGCAATGGGCACAGGCCAGATTGCAGCGGAC
>VGYL01001294.1 GCA_016872975.1 Planctomycetota bacterium | reverse complement strand
TGTCTGCCGCGGCGGGCTGCGGCAATCGTGATCTCCTTGTGCGTGAAATTCGGGCTGGCAATGGCCACGGCATCCAACGGCACGCGGTCAAGCAGGGTCTCGTGCTCCTCAAACTCGGCCAGGTTCAGCCCTGTCTGCTCCCGACAGCGGGAGCGTGAGGCTGGACTGGGGTCACAGATCGCCGCAACATCCGCTACCTCGTTGATGTATTGCAGCAGTTGTGGGCCGAAATCACCGACGCCAATCACGGCGAAGCGTAACCGTCTCGCAGCCACCATCGCTTTTCTCCTTACAGCTTTGGGTGATTCAGTCGCAGGCCGGTGGCGCCGACGTTGTTCCAGCGGAAGCCGCGCAGGCCATCCAACGAGGCTGCCAGAAGGATATCGCGTCGCGGCCCGGCAAAGGCGACGTCCGTTGGCCCACGAAGATGCTCACCCGTCCAGTCTTCGGCGAAGAGCTCCAGACGCCGCGTCCCCGGGTCGAAGATGTAGATGGCGTCCGGCCGGTGACAGCCGATCCAGATACGCCCCGCTATGTCGAAGGCAATGCCGTCGGGGGCAAGGAACGGCAGGTGCACGATACGCTCGAACTTCCCTGCTGACCCATCTGGCATGATGGCGATGCGCGCGATGGCGCTGCCATGCGTCTCGACGAAGTATAGATAGCGTTCTTCCGCATCCAAAGCGATGGCATTGGGCGTGTCCACCGCCTGCGGGTACCACAGCTCGGCCTGCCCGCCGCCGGGCGCAATCCTGTAGATGGCCCCATTGATGGCATCCGACCAGTCGCCGCTGTCCGACAGGTACATGCTACCCCGGCGGTCGAAGGCCGGATAATTGGCGCACAGGAAGCGGCGCCCGCCAGGGCCGGTGGCATAGAGGCTCTCGCTTCCATCCGGCGAGATGCGCACCATCTTGCCGACGGTGCAGTCTGCACAGTAGAGATTGCCCTCCGCATCCACGCATTGGCCGAGCACGCGTCGCGGGGCCGTGGAGGCGAACTGCTCGCCGACGTTCTTCTCGAGGTTGATCCGGTAGACCTGGCCGCCCGTGCCCGTGGTATAGGCCTCGCCCCAGGGCCCGATCGCGATCGACTCAGGATGATCCAGCCCGCTGATGTACACAATCGGCTTGATGTTGTGTTGCGTGTACATGGATGCACCTCCCCTCAGGCAATGTGCGGGAAGGTTAGCCGCACGCCGCGCGCTCCCACGTTATCCAGGCGCTGCACGACCAGGTTGTCGAGACTGGCGACGAGCAGCACATCGCGCTGAAGCCCGGCGAAATTCAGGCAGGTCGGCCCGCGCACTGCTTCCCCGCGCCAGTCCTCGGTAAAGCGCTGCAGGCGACGCGTATCGGGGTAGTAGATCCAGACGCCATCAGGACGGTAGATGGCCAGCCAGATGCGGCCGGCGGTGTCAAATGCAATCCCATGCGGAACCATGTACGGGAAGTGGAGCAGCCGTTCGAAAGCCCCGGCGCTGCCGTCGGGGTTGATGGCGATGCGCGCCAACCCCTGGCCGTGGCATTCCAGGAAGTATAGATAGCGCTCCGCACGGTCCAGGGCCATCATCGTCGGTGAATCCACCGGTTCGGGGTACCAGAGCTGCGCTTCTCCACCGCCGGGCGGGATCCTGAAGATACGGCCATTGATCTTGCTCGACCAATCGCCACTGTCCGACAGATACAGGTTGCCTCGGCGGTCGAACACCGGGTAGTTGGCGCACATGAATGGGCGCCCGCCAGGTGCTCTGGCGTAGGTTGTTTCCTTGCCCTCCTGGGTGATGCGGATCACCTTGCTGTCGCTGGAGCAATCGGCGATATAGAGGTCGTTGTCCGCATCCACAGCCAGTCCCAGCGTGCGGCGAGGGGCGGTTGAGGCGAACTGGGTGACGGTGTTGTCGGCCAGGTTGATGCGGTACACCTGGCCCGCCGTGCCGGTGGTGTAGG
>VGYL01001293.1 GCA_016872975.1 Planctomycetota bacterium | reverse complement strand
GCCCGAGCGATTCACCACGATTGCCGACGGCGCCGACGGCCTGATGATGGCCGGACAGATGGACGACGGCATCGCCGGAGACAGCGGCATCCGGTATGTCGTCCGCCTGCGGGCGCGGGCCGAGGGCGGTACGACGAGCACCACCGGCGGCACTCTTCGCGTCGAGGGCGCCAATGCCGTCACGCTCCTGCTGGCGGCCGGGACCGACTACAGGCTCCAGCCGCCGGCGTATCGGGGCGGCGACCCGGACAAGACCACCGCCGCCCAACTGGCCGGGGCCCTGGCCCGATCCTATGCGGATTTGCGGGACAGGCACGTGGCGAATTACCAGGGGCTCTTTCGCCGCGTCTGTCTCGATCTCGGCCGCGACACGGACCTGCCGACCGACGAGCGGCTCACAGCCGTGCGCGAGGGGGCCCGGGACCCTGCCCTGGCGGCGCTGTACTTCCAATTCGGCCGCTATCTGCTCATCAGCAGCTCGCGGCCGGGCAGCCTGCCGGCGAACCTCCAGGGGATCTGGGCCGATGGCGTGCAGGTGCCATGGAACGGCGACTACCACGCGAATATCAACGTCCAAATGAACTACTGGCCCGCGGAGGTCTGCAACCTGGCGGAATGTCACCGGCCACTGTTCGATCTGATCGACGCGCTGCGCCCCAGCGGCCGCCGGACCGCCCGGGTCCACTACGGCGCCGCCGGCTGGACCGTGCACACCATCACCAACGTCTTCGGCTTCACCGCGCCCGGCGAGGCGCCGAGCTGGGGCCTCTTCCCCGCCGCCGGGGCCTGGCTCTGTCAGCATCTGTGGGAGCACTACGCCTTCGGCGGCGACCGGGAGTTTCTGGCCTGGGCCTGGCCTATCCTGCGCGAATCGGCCGAATTCTATCTCGATTACCTGGTGGAGGACCCCGAAACCGGCAGGCTCGTGAGCGGCCCGGTGAACTCGCCCGAGAACACCTTCATCACCGCCGACGGCCAGCGGGCGTCCCTGTGCATGGGGCCGGCGATGGACCAGCAGATCATCTGGGACCTGTTCACCAATGTTCTCGAATCCGCCCGGGCGCTGGGCCTCGGCGATGCCTTCGTCGCACGCGTGCGGAGTGCCCGTCAGCGGCTGCTCGGGCCGCAGATCGGCTCCGACGGCCGGCTGCTCGAATGGTCGCAGGAGTTCCGGGAGGCCGAGCCGGGACACCGGCATATTTCGCACCTGTTCGCCCTGCATCCGGGCCGGCAGATCAGCATGACCGGGACACCCGAGCTGGCCGCCGCGGCCCGCAAGTCGTTGGACCATCGGCTCGCCCACGGCGGCGGCCATACCGGCTGGAGCCGCGCCTGGGTCATCAACTTCTGGGCCCGCCTGCACGACGGCAAGACGGCCCACGAGAATCTCGTCGCCCTGCTGGCCAAATCGACCCTGCCCAATCTGTTCGACACCCATCCGCCTTTCCAGATCGACGGCAATTTCGGCGGCGCCGCGGGCATGGCCGAGATGCTCCTGCAGAGCCATGCCGGCGAAGTCCACCTGCTGCCCGCGCTCCCGGAGGCATGGCCGGACGGGTCGGTCCGGGGGTTGCGGGCCCGGGGCGGCTTCGAAGTGGACCTTGCCTGGAAGGATAGGAGACTGACGAGGGCCGACATCACGAGCCTTCAGGACGGCCTGTGCCGAGTGCGGTACGGCGGCCGGACCCTCCAGATCGAGGCGACCAAGGATGAGACGATCCTCCTGGACGGGCAACTCACGCCCCGTTCGTAGCAGAGATCCGGGCAACAGCGGTAGTATCAAAGACTCCAATATAGCATAGACCGCTACAGCTTGAGCCAGGCCGTGTCCTTTCGGCAAGCTTGCATGAAAAAGGTCTGTGGAAGGGGTATCGTCAGCGGTAACTGGTAGGCCCGAGGGGTCGTCGGCCCGGGGAAGGGCCGGGTCGGGTGTGCCGGCAAGAGCAGTCTT
>VGYL01001292.1 GCA_016872975.1 Planctomycetota bacterium | reverse complement strand
CTATCTCCCCGAACCACCTCCTTCGGAGGCTCCGCCCAGGCCCCACCCACTGTTACCCCAAAACGCCCATTCTTGAACCAGGCCCTCGCTTGAGCCTATCTCGCGCTGTCGTAGTAATCAATGACCGAGTAGAAAGCTAAGAAAGGAAGCCACAGAGGTCACAGAGAACACAGCGCGGCCTCGGGCTTCGCCCATCGGCCGCAACCAAAAAGTTCGTCCCAGAGAAAAGCGCTGTAACGCACTATGGATCAAGACGTTATGAACGCTCCAGTCAAAATCGAGCACGAAAGACAACGTTCTGCAAGATCGTAGTACAGAGAGAAGAAGATCAGAAGGTGTGAAAATGAGAAGATAGGGGAAGAACGCCCGGCCCTCCGACTCTTTGAGCTTCCTACCTTCTTGCCCTCTGGCCTGGGCTCTTCTCTGTGTCCTCTGTGGCCCAGATTCCTGTTTGGCCTTTGAGCGGATCGTTGATAATAATGGCTTCAACCGTGCGCTGACTGTGTGTACTGCGTGAATGCAGTGCTCCAAGCGAGGAGATCGGGTAACCATCGGAGGCATGCGATTCGACGCCGTTCACCCGATTGGTTTGGGTACCGTGGCAGATTGGCGCATGGCTCGGCATATGGTAAACTGCTCATGCCGGCCCGGAGGATAGGGCAACGCTGGCGAGCGACCCGAGCGCCGCGGCCGGTGGTATACGGCGGGGAGAGCTCGGCTCCGTGCCGGGCCTCCCTCCTTTCTCCTCTCTCCCCGTCGGTACCCGCAAAGCGATAAACGCAATTCTGTTCGCATGTGCTGCACCTATGGTTGTTCGCCAGATCATCCATGTCGATATGGACGCGTTCTACGCGTCGGTGGAGCAACGGGATCGGCCGGAGCTCAAGGGCCAGGCGGTCATCGTGGGCGGCGATGTGAAGAGCCGGGGCGTGGTCTCAGCCGCGTCGTACGAGGCCCGCCAGTTCGGCGTCCACAGCGCCATGCCGATGGCCCAGGCGGTCCGGCTGTGCCCGCAGGGCATCGTTCTGCCCGTTCGCATGGACCGGTACGCGGAAGTCTCGCACGTCATCCAGTCCATCTTCGAGCAGTACACGCCCCTGGTGGAGCCGCTATCGCTCGACGAGGCCTTTCTCGATGTGACCGACAGCATCCGTCTGTTCGGACCCGCCGAGACGATCGGCCGGCGGATCAAAGAGCAGATCCGCGAGCAGACCCAACTGACGGCCTCGGTCGGCGTCGCCCCGAAGAACTTATCCCGGCTGCGCCGGGGACTTTTTGGGTTTTCCACAAGCAACACACTTGCCCATTATCCCCAAGGTCCCCAGAGCCCCAGGAGTTATCCACAAAAACAAATTCCTATACGAACAAGTTCCTGGCCAAGCTGGCCTCGGACCTCCGCAAGCCCGACGGCTTCGTCGTCATCACCGAAGAGAACAAACAGGAGATCCTCGATCCGCTGCCGGTCGGCAGGATCTGGGGCGTCGGCAAGGTCACGGAAGGGACGCTCCACGCCCATGGCATCCGCACCATCGCCCAACTGCGGGGCTGGACGTGCGAAGGGTTGCGGTCCATCGTGGGCAACGCCGCGGAGGAACTGCTGCGGCTCGCGCACGGCGAGGACGACCGGCCGGTCGAGCCGGACCGCGAGCGCAAGAGCCTCTCCAGCGAGCAGACCTTCGCCACGGATCTCCGCGACGAATCGATCCTGTCGAGCGTGCTCTTGGAGGAGGTGGAGGAAGTGGCCGAGCGTCTCCGCCGCCACGGGCTCAAGGCCCGGACGATCACACTGAAGCTGCGCTACGGCGACTTTCGCACCGTGACGCGCAGCGAGACCCTGAAGGAAGCGACGAACCTGACCAAGCCCCTGTGGGAGGCCGCCGAGCGGGTCTTCCGGAAATGGCAGATGCGGTCCGGCGGGCCGCTGCGTCTGCTCGGCTTCGCCGCCTCCGGCCTGGAGCCCGA
>VGYL01001291.1 GCA_016872975.1 Planctomycetota bacterium | reverse complement strand
CATCGTCGAGCAGTTGGAAGGGGCGACGGTCATCGAAACGCACTGCCACGATGGCAGCATCCTACGCCGCTTGTGCCCGCTCACCGCTGAACAGGATGCGCTCTTCACCATCCTGGCCGCCCTTCTGGCGCAGATCTCGCTCACCGACCTCATGCCAACCTGGCCGGCGCTGCCTGAGCCAGCCGCCGTGCTCTTACTCTTACCACCGGAGGCCGCCATGGCTTGAACGCTGACCGCACACCCGGCGCTGCCCTGGGACAGGCCAACCTTGCCCAGGTGGCAACGACTTGCCCTTGCGCCGGTCTGCGCCGTCCTGCAGGCTGCTAAAAACCGCAGTTGAACCGTCGCGCACCGTCGTCTCGGCGCCACCGACGGCTGAAACAGCCCGCTATTCGTTTGTCAAGGTGCGAAATTTAGGCTTAGCCGACGGTGACAAGGTCACGTTGAAGAGCGGCCAGGAAACGCTCAAAGACTTCGCCAGCCGGCTCAAACAGGAGCACCTGCAAGCTGTCGCCGACGGCGGCAAAGCGGTCTTCCAGCGCATCACGATCACCTACAAGGGTGAACAGGAAACCTACTACAGCTATTGTCAGACGCACAACATCCACGGCTTCGGCAAACAGCGCTTGGTCATCAACCATCGTAAGGCGGATCTGGCAGACAATCCCGTCTTTTTCATCAGCAACCGCTTGGCATGGCAGGCGGCAGGCATCACTCGCATTCAACGCCATCGCTGGCCCGTTGAAGTCTACCACGAGGAAGGCAAGGCCGAAGGGCTGGACCAGTATCAACTGCGGGACTTCAGCGCCATTCAACGGCATGTTGCGCTAGTCGCCGTGGTCTACAGCTTACTGCGCACCGCCCAACATGATCCTGACCTTTGTGACCAGCTTCAACGTCAACTCGAGATCACGCTCGATGGCAGCGTAGCTTTCTGGCGGCGAGCTGCACAGGCACAGAGCCTGTGGTGCCTGGGCCTGTTCATCAGCGCCGGTTTGACCCAAGGTCAGCCCCTGGCGCAAGTGATGGCCCCTCTCGTGCGGGCTATCTGCAGGGCTTGAGGTAACCGGCGTATCGGCGGGCGCAGCCGCACTGCAACAGCACTCCAGTGCGGTAAGACGATTGCTGCCTCCGCTCAGGCAGGCGACACAGACGACGTCCCTGAGAGGCTACTTGGAGTATTCAGTTTTCAAGGTGCAAAAGTCGAGTCACGCGAGTTGATGGTTTGCACGATGGAAATCGCGGCGGCGACTTGGCAAAACCGAACAAGAGTGCTAAAATCGGGCTATCAAGCTGCGTCTCAGCATTAACAAGCGAACCACGAGGCTGACCATGGGCATGTTCGACACCATCATCTTCGACCGGTCGATTCCGTGTCCCAAGTGCGGGGCCGAGATCTGCTCGGATCAGACCAAGGCCTTCGAGTGTACGCTCGACGACTACCGCGTCGGCGATTGCGTCGCGCACGCCGAGGAAATCCGCATCGTCCGCGACGAGCTGTTCTGCGGGAAATGCACGGCGTTCACCGGCGCGTACTACTACCTGGCGGTCTATCGTGGCATCCTGGTCGGCATCGAGCAGGAGCGGGAGGCCGCCGAAGCGCTCCTGCGCAGCTTCAACTTCGAGAAGTTGCTCCTGTGGTATCACGAGATGTACCGCCAGCGCGAACGCGCATGTGGCGCAACCCATCGCGCCGAGATGTTCATGCACAACGTCTGTGAATGGTTCGAGGGCGGCTACGACAAGATGGCGCCGGAAGATCGGCGGTCGCTGCTGTTCATCTGGAATCGGGACATCCTCGAAAAGAGCGAGACCTCTCTGGCGGCGCTCCATCATTTCCTGGCTGAATGCGAGGCCGAGGCGAAGGCCGGCGACGACAACGGACAGATGAGCCTGTGGTGAGGGAACATGGCGCGTAAACTGGATCGCATCCTGGTGGTGGACGTTGAGTCCACGTGCTGGGA
>VGYL01001290.1 GCA_016872975.1 Planctomycetota bacterium | reverse complement strand
CGCGGATGCGCGCCATCCGAGCCAGTACTACCAGGCCGAGTTGCCGCTGGATGGGCAATGGCAGGAGATCAAGCTGCCGTTCAAGGACTTCGCCCCGGTAGCGATGGTGCATCGCCTGGACGCCGCGCGGCTCATGGGCGTCTCGATTGTCGCCGGCCCGCGGCAGTCCAACGCGGATATCCATATTGATGAGATTTCATTTTATCGAGAGCAGACCATGAACAGGAAATTGACACCCGAGGAAGAACGGGTGATTGTCCATAAAGGTACGGAACGGCCGTTTACCGGCAAATACGACAAGCACTTCGAGAAGGGGGTCTACACGTGCAGGCGGTGCGGGACCGAGCTGTTCGAGTCCTCGTCCAAGTTCCGGTCGGAGTGCGGCTGGCCGAGCTTCGACGAGCAGATCCCCGGACGCGTCCAGTGGCAGCCCGATGCGGACGGGATGCGGACCGAGATCATCTGCAACAACTGCGGCGCCCATCTCGGCCACGTCTTTCTCGGCGAAGGCTATACCGAGAAGAATACGCGGTACTGCGTGAATTCCATTTCAATGGAGTTCACCCCGGCCGAGCAGCGGGCCCGGAAGGCGGAGGACGCAGGACAGAAGGCGGAAGACAGAGGACAGAAGACGGAGGACGGAGGGCAGAAGACGGAGGACAGAGGACAGAAGACAGAGGGCAGCGCGCCGGGCGTCGAACCCGTCCGTCCTCCGTCCTCCGACATCCGTCCTCCGGCTCCGGAGCGGGCGATCTTCGCCTCCGGCTGCTTCTGGGGCACGGAATACTACCTCCAGCGGGCTCCCGGCGTGATCTCCACGACCGTCGGCTTCACGGGCGGTCGCACGGAGAACCCGACGTACAAGCAGGTCTCCACCGGCCGGACCGGCCACGCCGAGGCGGTCGAGGTCCTTTACGATCCTGCGAAGATCAGCTACGAGCAAGTGGCCAAGCTCTTCTTCGAGACCCACGACTTCACGCAGTTGAACCGCCAGGGGCCGGACATCGGCACGCAATATCGCTCTTCAATCTTCTATCTGAACGACCAGCAGAAGCAGATTGCCGAGCGCCTGGTGCAGCAGTTGCGGAAGATGGGTTACGCGGTGAAGACGCAGGTCGTGCCGGCCGGCCCATTCTGTGCGGCCGAGGGTTATCACCAGGATTACTACAACCGCAACGGCCAGACCCCGTACTGCCACGTGTACCGCCCGATCTTCTCGTCCCAGCCGGCCGGGGCGGTCCGTCGTTGACCGGGCCGAGAACGGTGCGGGTCCGCCGGAGGGTATCCGTAGCGATGCCCCCACGCGCGACGAATTGCGCGCCGGGGCTCCCCTTAGAGGGTGTGTGAGAACCCAGCGCCGTGATGGGTGGCAGCGGCAAGCGGAGTCTTCGGAGCTTGCCGATGGTTTCGTCCATCCGCCATCGGCAAGGCCTGCGCAAAGCCTCCGGCCTTGCCGCTGCCACCCGTCGGTGCACAGGAAGTCCGCCATCGCCAAGCTCCGAAGACTCCGCTTGACGATGCCACCCGGAGAATGCTGGCTTGTCACACACCCTCTTACGTCTGCCTGTCCCCACTACGGAATTCCGCGCAAGCAATTACAGTAGATCCCTCATTGCGCGGAGTTGCTGCGGATGATCGAGGTGAACGTCACGGAAGGACTGGGGGCCTCCTGGGCCCGCAAATTTGTCGAGGCCCGGCTCCCCGGTATGGGCGACGCCGTGTCCATGGGAGCAACGGACGGGCGGATGATGCTGCACGAATGGCTGCGCACCGACCACGGTTATCTCAAGACAGACGCCATCGATCATCCGGTGGATCACTTCTCGCCCGGCTGCCGGGACATTGCCTGGGACCTTGCGGCCTGCCTGGTCGAATGGGGCTTGGATCAGCCGACGCGGAACTACCTGATCGGGCAATACCGCCACGTCACGCATGATGCCACCTTGCCCCGGCGGCTGCCGTCCTACTCCATT
>VGYL01001289.1 GCA_016872975.1 Planctomycetota bacterium | reverse complement strand
ACTGACGGCCTGCAACGCGGTATTCCGGCCATCGCCACCGGCGCGCCGATCAGTGTGCCGGTTGGGCCATCCACCCTGGGCCGGGTGTTCAACGCCCTGGGTGAGCCGGTGGACGAGCGGGGCAAGGTGGTGACCAGGGAGTTCTACCCCATCCACCGGCCCGCGCCGCCCTTCGAGGAGCAGGTCACCCAGCCAGAACTGCTGGAGACCGGCGTCAAGGTGATTGACCTGATCGCGCCCTTCACCCGCGGGGGCAAGACGGGCGTCTTCGGCGGAGCCGGGGTCGGCAAGACCGTCATCATCCAGGAGTTGATCCGCACCTTCGCCACCGTGCACCAGGGCTTCTCGGTCTTCGCGGGTGTGGGCGAGCGCTCGCGCGAGGGGAATGACCTGTGGCACGATATGAAGGAATCGGGCGTGATTGACAAGGTGGCGATGGTCTTCGGACAGATGAATGAGCCGCCGGGGGTGCGCTTCCGGGTGGGCCTGACCGGACTGACCATGGCCGAGTATTTCCGCGACCAGGGCCGCGACGTGTTGCTCTTCATTGACAACATCTACCGCTTCGTGATGGCGGGCATGGAGGTCTCGGCGCTGATGGGGCGTATGCCGAGCGCAGTGGGCTACCAACCCACCCTGGGCACTGACATGGGCGAGCTGCAGGAGCGCATCGTCAGCACCCGCCGCGGCTCCATCACCTCGATGCAGGCGGTCTATGTGCCGGCCGACGACTACACCGATCCCGCGCCGGTGACCACCTTCGCGCACCTGGATGCCACCATCGCGCTGGAGCGTTCCATCGTCGAAATGGGCATCTACCCGGCCGTGGATCCGCTGGCCTCGACCTCGCGCATCCTCGATCCGCGTATCGTCGGCGAGGAGCACTACAGCACGGCCCGCGAGGTGCAGCGCGTGCTTCAGCGTTACAAGGACCTTTCCGACATCATCGCCATCCTGGGCGTGGAGGAGCTGAGCGAAGAGGACAAGCTGACCGTGGCGCGGGCGCGCAAGATCCAGAAGTTCCTGTCGCAGCCGATGTTCGTGGCGGAGGTGTTCACCGGCCGACCGGGCAAGTATGTGCCGATCAAGGAGACGGTGCGCAGCTTCCGCGAGGTCCTGGATGGCAAGCACGACGGTATCCCTGAGCAGGCATTCTATATGCAGGGCGGGATTGACGATGTGCTGGAGACCGCAGTGAAGATGCGGCAGGAGTAGACGAACGGCGGTTTTCGTGCGATACTGAGGTCGGGAGTCACGTTCCTGATGTGGATCGAAGACCTGATCTGGACGGATTCGAATCTGGAGCATATCGCCCGGCATCACGTTGAACAGCGTGAGGTCGAGGAGGTCATGTTAAGTAGTCCCCTTGCCAGGAAAGGACGGGGAGAAGACCGCTACTACTTCTATGGCCAGACTGGGGCAGGACGTTACCTGACGGTGATCGCCGATCATGAGGGAGAAGGATGGTATTATGTCGTGACAGTGCGCGACATGACTTCGGAAGAACGACGCGGCTATCGAAAGAGCCGGAGCAGGAAATGAGCAAGAAACTGCCGATGTTCCAGACTCGAGAAGAGGCAGCCGAATACTGGGCGACGCATGACACGGCTGAGTACTGGGACGACATGGAGGATGTTGATCTCAAGGTCCACCCCAGAATCAAAAGCCCGCGCGATCTCAGCCGGCGATGCCCCGTCTGCGATGATGTGCTCCTTTTCCGCTACGCAGAGCGCGACGCGGCCGGCGGGCGGGTCACGTTGCACCGCCTGATGGAGTTCTATTGCCGGCAAGGACACGGCGTCTGGCTGGCCCCTGAGGCGGCCAAAGAGCTGCGCGCCATCGAGGCTGTGCTGGATTTGCGTTCGGTCGAACCGGTTCTGGTCGAAGAACTGGTGGCTGCGTAGGGAGCGACGATGTCTCAGATTCGATGCGACGTGGTGAGCGTGGAGCGCACGGTCTTCAGCGACGACGTG
>VGYL01001288.1 GCA_016872975.1 Planctomycetota bacterium | reverse complement strand
GTTGTATCCCGGTCTACGGCCACCTTCCGTACCTTCCGAATCACCTTGTCGTCCACCGTCAGCGTGATATTGGACATGGGCTTCTCCTCTCCCGACACGGATTTTATGGAAACCCATAATAAGCTCGACAGTCACAAGTTCTGGGGGTCACTCTAGGCCGCCCTCCGCTTCGGAGCAAGTTGATTTTCTGCGGTCTTTTCGGGGGCGATCTGCCTGCGGCGAATTAGCGCGATTACCGGGTTTTCGGCGAGAACGCGGATATTGGCGAGGAGCAGATTGGCCAGCGCCGTGCGGCTGACGAAGTCGGAAGGGACCGCGCCGCTGGGCGTGCGCAGCCAGCAGCGGGCCTGTTCCCGGACGGCGTCGCCGAACGTGGCGGCCAGGAGTTGAAGGGTGCCCAGAACGATCAGGTGCAGCGCCAGGAACTTTTCGATGGCGGCGAGGGTGTTGGCGGTGCGGTCAGGGCGGGACGAAACGGGAGCGGGATGCGAGCCCCGGCGCGGGCGGCGGGAGACGGGCTCGAGATACTTGGACCAGAAGTGGTAGGCGAGGCCGCCGAGCAGATTCTTGACCGAGTCGAAGAGCGATTCGATCCGCACGCGGGCCGTGTAGAGGCTCAGGGCCAGCAGGGGGTCGAGCGTCAGATCGGAACTCATCAGGATGATCCGGCCGCGCGAGGTCTCGATCAGGATGAAGCGGACGAGTCCCTTGACCGGCTTCCAGATCAGGTCCAGGACAAGGTAGCGGACGGTTTCCTTCTTTTGGTAGACCACCGCCTCGGCGGACAGGAAGTCCTGCGGCCGCGCATCGAACAGCTTCATGAGTTTGAGCTTGCGGCCATACACCCGCCGTCGTCCCTTGCGATGCGGGCGCGGAGCAGGCGGTTGCCGGTAGGCGACGACGTTCTTTTTGGCGCGGGTGAGGATATGCAAGACGCCCTGGGAGGCGGCCGCCGCGGCAAAAACGGGGCCGACGGCGAAGAACGCATCCAGAACCAGGAAGATCGGCAGTCCCCCGCGTAAACCCATCGCGGCGGCGATGTTCACCAGGCGCGTGGCGCGCGAGTCATGGGAGTCGTCGGGGTGGATTTCGGCCCATAAAGGCAGGGCGAATCGTTTGCCGTGGGCTTGGCCGAGCAGGCTCAGACACCCCCAGTGATGGCCGCGGAAGAACGACGGCTTACTGGAGGTTTCGGAATCCTGGTGCAACGTCGTCACGCCCGGCATGCGCCGCCCGTCCTTCGGTTGCTTGGTGTGGTCGCCCAGCAGCACGACGCGACCGGCCACCGATTCGACGACGGGCTGACGGATCAGCCAGTCATCCCATTGGCGGTAGAGCCGTTCGGCGTTCCAGGCCGTGGAATGGAAGAAGTGCAGCAGCGCCGGATAGCACACCGGCGCCAGACTCAGCGCCCGGACGATGGAACTGACGCCATAGACTTCCGACCGCGTGACCACGCCGGCAAACGCCACCACGAACCAGGCAAAGGTCGCCTCCCGCGTGAACGCCGGGCGTAGCGCCCGCAAAAGCCCCTCCAGGTAGCCCATCATAAAAAACCTCCATTTTGTTGTGGACGGCACGGCCGCCATAGACTATGCTACATAGCATAGTCTCATAACGCAAGGAGGTTCGATGAACAAGTCAGTGGAGGCAATGCAACGGCAGGTCCGAAAACTTCAGGTGGAGCTGGGGCGGCTGGGTCCGATGATGCGCGGCTCGGTGGTGGTGATCGGTACGCGCAACAAGCAGCCTTACTTCTCGCTCAACAAGGACAAGCGCACGCGGCTGATCTATCTGGGCCAGAAGCGCGTCGCTCTCGCCCGTCAGTACTCGAAGAACTACAAGCGGATGCTTGCCATCGTGGAGGAAATGACGATACTGAACATGGAATTGATCAAGCGCGACGCCGACCTCTGACCGCCGTCAGGCGGCGCTTAGAACAGGCCGAGAACTTGTGACTGTCGAGGACGAAGGAG
>VGYL01001287.1 GCA_016872975.1 Planctomycetota bacterium | reverse complement strand
CGCGACACAAACCATCGTCAAAGGCAGAGCCTTTGGCGATGCCACCCATCGGTTCGTAGTGTGCTCGTAAGAGCATAAATGGAGAGAAAAGCGGTACCACTTCTGGCTTCCGTACGTTCCTTGTATACTCTTACGAGCACACTACAAACCAGGGCCTTCGGCCCCCCACAAGGCCCAGTCGCACCCGAGCGTGGGGTCCGAGAAAAATCCCCTTGCGGATCGTTACCCGGTGTGGTATAAGTGGGGTGATCCTCAGGAACAGGGTCTCTATGTCGCTCCGGCGGCGACCGCATCGAAGACCGGGGGTCCTGCCGGGGGCGCGAAACACGGTCGAAATCCCGTATCTGTCCGAATCGGAGGACCCGAGGCCGTGTGCTCTGGGACGCACACGGCCAACGTCGCAAAGACAGCGCAACCTGTCACATGCCGGACTCTTTCTATCTCCCGTTTTCCGTGGTCCGGCTCTTCAGGAAGGAGGTGATTCCGCCGATAGTACGATTTGCAGCATTCGCGACGAGGAGGGAAGAAAGGGGCTCCCGACGCGCTGGGGCGCGCGAGGAAGCCCGGGGCTCTGATGTGTGGTCGGGGCAGCGTCAGAACAATTTTTTGTGAAGGAGGAATCTTATGTGGCAGCGATGTATCTGTTCGGTTCTGCTGATGGGGACGCTGGCGGGCGTCGCGTCCGGCGCGTTCGATCCGCTCCAGGAGTCGAGCCTCATCGGCTGGTGGAAGTGTGACGAGGGCCAGGGCAACGTCGTCGGCGACTCGTCCCCCAACAAGCGTGACGGGACGTTCGTCAACGGCGCCGCGGCCTGGACCACCGGTGTCTTCGGCAGCGCCATCCGGCTGGTCGGGCCGACCCTGGTCGAGATCCCGGCCCCGAGTCTGAGGCTCACCCAAGCCACCATGGCGGGCTGGTTCCTTCCCAACGGCCCCCAGCCCGACTGGGCGTCCATGATCATGCACCGCGGCACCGGCCTGGCCCATGGTTTCAATTTCCTGGCCGACCGCCGGCTGGCCTATCACTGGGCCGACGCCGCGAACACCTGGTCCTATCGCGGCAACGCCTACTATGCCGCCGATGAGTGGACCCACTGCGCGGTGACGGTCGAGCCCGACAAGGCGACCTTCTATGTCAATGGCGTCTCGGCCTCGGTCAATACCGTCACGCACCCGGAGGCCAACTGGAACAACCCCATCTTTCTGGGTGGCGACGGTGGTAGCAACTGGGTGGGCCGTCGCATGAATGGCGCGCTGGACGATGTCATGTTCTTCAGCCAGGCCCTGCCGGCGGCGAAAATCCGGGCCATGGTCCCGCCCAAGGTCAAGGCCATGAAGCCGATCCCGGCGGACAAGGCCATCGGCGTCACGATGCCGCTGTTGCAATGGACCAAAGGCGAGACCGCCATATTCCACAACGTGTACCTGGGCACGAGCCCGGATCTGACGGAGGCCAATCTGGTGGCGGCGCGGCAACCGTTCGCCATGTACTATCATCTGGGCGTGCTGCTGCCGGGCACCACCTACTACTGGCGCGTGGACGAGATCGAGGCCGACATGGTCACGATCCACAAGGGCGATGTCTGGAGCTTCGCCACGGAACCGTTGGCGGCCTACCAGCCCAAGCCGGCGGACGGCGCCGGCAACCTGATGCCGGCCCTGACCCTGAGCTGGCTGCCCGGCAAGGCCGCCGTCAAGCACCGCGTCTACTTCAGCAGCACTTTGGCGGACGTGGAGAGCGGGGCCGGCGCGGCGAACAAGGGCGATCTCACGGAGACGACCTTCAAACCGGGCGTGCTGCGGGCCTCCACGACCTACTACTGGCGCGTGGATGAGGTCAAGGCCGACGGCAGCGTCGAGAAAGGGCCGATCTGGAGCTTCACCACCCAGGACGGCGTCGCCAAGAAGATCGTCCGGCAGTGGTGGAACGGTATCGGCGGCACGGCCCTCAGCGCCCTGACCGGCAGTCCGAACTTCCCGA
>VGYL01001286.1 GCA_016872975.1 Planctomycetota bacterium | reverse complement strand
GAAGCCTTCGTGGCTGAAGAAGAAGCGCTGGCCGCGATAGCTCGGCATGGGGTTGGAGCTGATGGCGACCACATCGGGGAAGCGCGTGCCGTCGATGGCGTCCTGCTCGGTGACGGTGTACTCGCCGAGGATCCGGCGGGTCTCGCGGACGCCGATGCACGTGGGCATCTGCGCCAGGTAGACGGACTCCTGGCCCGGCTTCTTGCGCAAGGCCTGGACCTGGTCCCACAGCTTCAGGCGGGTCTGGATCTCGGCCTGGGTCAGGTTCTCGACGTCCAGCCCATCGCCGCCGAAACCCGGGCCCCACTTGACGACGCGGTCGCCCAGGCAGATCCCGCCGGCGTCCTTGGCGGGCATCCCGCCGAGCATGTACATCAGACTCATGCCCATGCGGTCGCCCTTGTCGGCCGGCCCCATGAACGGCGCTCCCGCACCGGCGGCGATGTCCCCGTCGCCCGTGGCGTCGATGACGATATCCGCCGCGATCGCCTGCCGGCCGGACTTGGACTCCACGATGACGCCCGTCACGCGCGCGCCGTCGAGCATCGGCCCTACGACCCAACTATGCAGACGCAGCGCGACTCCCTCTTTCCGGAGCAGGTTGAAGGAGGCGATTTTGGCGGCCTCGGGATCGAAGCCGATGCAGTACGGCAGATCGCCCTTCGCCGCGTCGCGCTGGGCCTTGGGATACGGATCGTCGTCGGCGATGCCATCCAGCCGCACCAGCTCGGCGATGTACTCCGCCGGGATGCCCTTGACCGTCTGCAGGGCCTCGGGCGGCCGCTGGTTGCGGAAACCGTTGTAGCAGATCATCAGCCCCGCGGTGCCGTTGCCGCCCAGGAAGGGATAGCGCTCGATCAGCAGCGTGCTCGCCCCGCTGCGGGCGGAGGCCGCCGCCGCGATGACGCCGCTGGGTCCGCCGCCGGCAACGACCACCTGATAGCGCGCCACGATGGGTGTCTCCAGACGCTCGGTGTAGGATTTCGCCCCGGCCGCGCCCGCGGTGCCGATGCCGGTTGCCGCGGCCACACCGACCGCCGAACCCAGGAATTCCCGACGATCCATATTCATGACGGTTCTCCTCAATCAAATCGGTGGGGCAAGCCCCACCCTACGGGTATCGCCTCACCCGCAAACCATAGATTTCTCATCGAATTCGCCACACCCTCACGCTGAGGCGAAGCGTGGGAGCCTGGTAGGGTGGGGCTTGCCCCACCGACGCCACTGCTACGACAAATGGACCTCCAGGGCTTTGCGTTCTTCTTCGTTGAGCGGGGGTTTCCCGCAGACGGCGGCCACGTTGGCCCGGACGTGGGCGAGCGCGTTCATGCCGACCACCGCGGCCGAGACCGGCAGACCCAGGGCGTAGCGGATCAACATCCCCGCCTCGACCTGGCGCGGGGCCTGGTCGTGGTACCAGTAGGTGGCCAGGTCGTTCTTGAGCGGATTGCCTGCGGCCAGGGAGCCGAAGCCGCCGCCCATCACCTTCATCGCGATGATGCCCATCTTCTTCTCGTGGGCAAGCGGCAGAACAAGCTCCCGGAAGGGCCGCCGCGTCGCAGTGGGGTTGAAGGTCGTCAGGATCGTGTCGAAGTTGAACAGCTCGATGGCCCGGCGCATTGCCGCGGCGCTTTCGTGGCCGGTGACGCCGACGAACCGCGTCACCTTCTCTTCGCGCAGCCGGTACAGCGCCCTGAGCACCCCGTCCGGCCGGTCCCAGCGGGTGAAGTCCTCTTTGGCAGAGACCCCGTGAAGCTGAAGCAGGTCCAGATGATCCGTGCGCAGACGTTTGAGACTGGCCTCGACGCTGCGCAGGGCGTCATCGTGGGAGCGGCTGCCCGTCTTGGTCGCCAGGAACACCTCCCGGCGCCGCGTGGCGAGCACCTCGCCGTAATTGCGCTCCGACTGGCCGTCGCCATAGCCCGGGGCGGTATCGAAGTAGGTAATGCCCGCATCGAGTGCGGCCTCCGCCAATTCGGCTGGGTGAAAC
>VGYL01001285.1 GCA_016872975.1 Planctomycetota bacterium | reverse complement strand
GATGTACTACCACACGCCGGGCCTGCAGCCGGGGACCACGTACTACTGGCGCGTGGATGAGATCGAGTTGGACGGCACGACCATTCACGCCGGCACCGTCTGGAGCTTCACCACGCAGGCCCTGACGGCCTACGGGCCCAGCCCCGCGGACGGGGCCAGGGACACTTCGCCCGCGGTAACGTTGGCTTGGCTGCCGGGCCAGGCGGCCCTCAAGCATCGTCTATACCTGAGCCCGGATCGCGACGCCGTCAGCCAGGGTAGCGCCGCCGCCGATAAAGGCGAGCTCACCGGCCCGACCTTCACCCCCGGCGCTCTGGAGCCCGCCATGACGTACTACTGGCGGGTGGATGAGATCGTGGTCGGTGAACCCGCCCGGACCGGGCCGGTCTGGACCTTCACCACCTACCTGCCCATCGATGATTTCGAGAGCTACGACGACAACGTCGACACCCACACGACGATCTACGACACGTGGATCGACGGCTGGACGAACAACACCGGCTCCCAGGTCGGCAACACGACCGCCCCGTTCGCCGAGCGGACGATCGTCCACGGCGGTAAGCAAGCGATGCCCCTCGACTACAACAACGTCAACGCCCCCTTCTACAGCGAGGCCGAATGCGAATTCAAGACGGCCCAGGATTGGACGGTGGGCGGGGTCAGCACACTCGTCCTGTCCCTCCGCGGCCGCGCGGGCAATGGTGCAGCGCCGCTGTATCTGACCCTCCGAGACGCCACCAACCGCACGGCCACGGTCGTCCATCCGGACCCGGCGGTGGTGCGCGTGACGCAATGGACCGATTGGAAGATTCCGTTGGACAGCTTCACCGGCGTCAATCTGGCCCGGGTCAAGAAGATCACGATCGGCCTGGGCGACCGAGCCGATCCCAAAGCCGGCGGGGCCGGCCGGATCTATCTCGACGACATCCGCGCAATAAAGCCGTGAGGACTGGAAGCCTCGCATAGAACAAGCCCGGATATGTCATTGCGAGGAGTGCAGCGACGAAGCAATCTCAATCCCATGGATAGGCGATTGCTTCGCGACTCGCAATGACAGGGCAGCGGCCTTGATTTTGGCGGCTCGTATGATGTTGGTTCTGGATAGGTGAACGGTACATGGTAGACTCCGAGGAGATCGCAATGAACCAGAGAAGACAAGCCATCGTCTGGAGCGGAATTGTCCTGCTCATGATGGGAATGCCCACCGTCGTCCGCGGCGCGGAGGACCCGAACCTCATCGGTTGGTGGATGTTCGATGAAGGGTCCGGGACGACCGCCTTCGACGCCAGCGGCAAGGGCAACGAGGCCCAGTTCGTGGGCAATCCGCAATGGGTCTCGGAAGGCAGATTCGGGAGAGCCGTGCAATTCAACGGCACCACGGACTACCTCGCCGCTCCGGATTCGGCCAGCCTCGACATCAAGGGCGACAAGCTGACCCTGGCGGCCTGGGTCAAGGCCAATGCCTGGGCGACCAGCCACTTCATCCGCAAGATCGCCGACACGGGCACCGGGTCCATCTACATGCTGCGCGTGCAGGCGAATACCCTGCGTGCGATCTTCACGACCTCGGCCGGCGCGCTTACCGTGCTGGGTGCGACCACGGTACGGGCCCAGGAATGGGTCCACGTCGCTTTCGTCTACGACGGCGCCGAGGGGCGGGTCTATCTCAACGGCGTCGTGGACGGGCGGGGCAACATCGCCGGCGATCTCATCGAAAGCAACAATGAGCTGCGGATCGGTCGCGGCGAGCCCGCGGGCTACTTCAACGGAACCATCGACGACGTGCGCGTCTATAACCGGGCCCTGACGGACGCCGAGATCAAGGCCCTCGATCCGCCGCAATTGCAGGCGTTCAAGCCGGAGCCGGCCGACGGGGATCGGGCGGTCGTTGCGCCCCTGCTGCGCTGGACGGCGGGCGAGACGGGCCTGCTGCACAACGTCTATCTCGGTACGAGCCCCGACCTCGGCACGGCGGAATTGGTCGCCGCGC
>VGYL01001284.1 GCA_016872975.1 Planctomycetota bacterium | reverse complement strand
TCTCCCGACCCTCGGCCTGTTTGTGAGAAGCAGCGTCCATTTCAATCTATTATTTATGATTCACGATTGGGCCGTGCGTCCGCACGACGCTCCCGCTATGGACCTCAATCTTAAATCATAAATTGTAACTCGTCAATCCAGGAAGCCGTGGGCGCCGAGGAGTTTCACGAAGCGGCAGCCGCACACGGGGGTCTCGATCAGCTTGCCGCGGTACTTCTCCGCGACGGTCAGCTCCTGGGCGGAGCTTTGCCCGACGGGTGCTACGATCACCCCGCCTTCGGCGAGCTGCGCCACGACCGGCGGAGGGAAGTCCGGGACCGCCGCCGTGATCATGATCCGCTCGAACAGCCGCTCCTCGGGCCAGCCGCAACTGCCGTCGCCGACGCGAAACTCGACGTTCTCGATTCCCAGTTCGCTCAAGCTGCCTTGGGCGGTCTCCGACAGCTCGGCCGACCTTTCGATCGTAAAGACCCGCCGGGCCAGACGTGCCAGAAGCGCCGTTTGGTAGCCGCTGCCCGTCCCGATCTCCAGAACGTCGCATTCGCGATTCACGCGCAGCACCTGCGTCATCAAAGCGACAATATAGGGTTGCGAGATCGTCTGCCCCTGCCCGATAGGCAGCGGCCCGTCCGCGTAAGCCCGCCAGCGGTCCGCCGGCGGCACAAACCCCTCGCGGGGAATCTCCCCCATGACCCGCAGCACCTCCGGATCAGTAATCCCCCGCCCCCGCAAATCATGCGCGACCATCCGTCTCCTGGCTTCATCCAACTCGTTGCCCATATCTCCTATTATGGACTGGCAACAGAGCTTTTGCAAGCAATTCCCGCGCGCCGCGTGTACGGATACCGCCGGTCCTCGGCGCCGATTCGGTCCTTCGTCGCCGCATAGGCGCGAGCGCCTCATCGTTCTACACATCCGGCCTTGTCGCGGGGGTTGGCATCGCCAAAGGCTGTGCTTCTGAGAGGGTGTGTGAGAAGTCAGCCTTCTCTGGGTGGCATCGTCAAGCGGAGCCAGGGCTCCCAATCGCGATTCATCGCGATTGGGAACCCTCTTCGGAGCTTGGCGATGGCGGATTTCCCGTGCGCCGGACCATCGCAAGGCCTGCCGGCCTTGACGAGGCCACCCTTTCCACACACACTCTGAGGATGGAGGTATCGTTCAGAACAGCAGCTTGAGCGCGGCGGCGGCGGCGAGGAGCTGGATGACAGTGTTGAAGGCCTTCTGCGGGATGCGGCGGAGAAAGAAGATGCCCGCCACCGCGCCGAGGGCGATGATCGGCAGCATCAGGAGATTGAGCCGGATCGAGGCACCGCCGATCAGATTCAACTGCGCGCTGAACGGGACCTTGAGCCAGTTGACGGCGAAAAAGAACCAGGCGCTGGTGCCGACGAAGGCGAGCTTGGGCAGCCGCATGGCCAGCAGGTAGATGACCATGACCGGCCCGGCGGCGTTGGCCATCATCGTCGTGACCCCGGCGGCGAAACCGAGCATCGCCCCGAACCCCCAGTGCGTCGGGATGGGAGCGTCTTCACCCCAGAGGCGCATGCGTCCGTAGTGAAGGCCCAGCAGCACGAGCACGATGAGGCCGATGAGGGGTTGAAGCTGCTCGTTCGTGACGAACCGCAGGGCCTGCCAGCCGGCCACGATCCCGACCAAGGCCGGCGGCAACAGACGCAGCACGTGTTTCCATTCGGCGACGCGGCGGTAGTAGCCGGCCGCGAACAGATCGCCGAGGATGAGCATGCCCAGCAGGATGCCGGTGGACTCCCGCGCGGGCAGCACCATCGCCATCAGCGGCACGATCAGGATGCCCAGCCCCGGCAACCCGGTCTTGCTCACCCCGACCAGAAACCCGCACAGCCCCACCACCAGCCATCCTGTCGCACTCAGATCGAACATGCCCTGCTCCTGCCACAACCCGGCTCGAAAGCCGCGCACTCTACCGGTTTCCCCGTCCCACTGCAACCGGCTTTCTCGGGATGGACGGAGAAT
>VGYL01001283.1 GCA_016872975.1 Planctomycetota bacterium | reverse complement strand
CCTTATTTTGTACGCGAGGTATGCCCTTTTTGTCCCCTCCTACGAAGCATTAGACCCTTTGGGGCCTACCTGTATGTCCCTATCGTGATACGCTCACGGAATCCACACTGGCAGGGTAGCCACGTCGCAGCCGGAGCCATCGGTCAGTCGCACGTCGAGCAGGATCAGATATGGGTTGGCCGCGCGCGTAGGCCAGCCCTTTAGTGCTGCAACACAACAACCCGCACAAGTCACAACCAAACAGGCTCCAAACCACGAAGACCCAAAGACACCAGGTCCTTCAGTCTGCCTCTTGGCGCCTTCGTGTCTTGGTGGTGAATTTCCTTGCTCACTGTGCCAGAATCTCATTGGCAGGACGTTGGCCTGCCTGGCGGCGAATCGCCAGGGGGAGCCAGAGCTTTCGAGATCCCGACAGTACGCCGCGTACCGTGACGACGCGATGGTTGCCGGTGTCCGCGACGACGATGCCGCCGTCTGGCTCCACCGCGACCCCGCGCGGCGCATCGAAGGGGCCAATGTAACCGTCGTTCGGTTGGGAGTACTCGGCCACCACAAAGCTGCTGCCGTCGCGGGTGAGGACCTTGATCGTGTTGTTGCCGGTATCCGCGACAACGATCCGGTCCTGGCCATAGGTCGTCACGCCAGTCGGCCCGTTGAAACCGGCGGTGATGCTGCGGAGAAAGCCAAACCTGGCACCATCGAAGCTGAGCAGTTGCAGCCGGTCGTTGCCGCTATCCGCGACGATGACACGGCCGCTGCTGTGCACCGCCAGCCCTTGGGGGTTATCGAACTGGCCGGGGCCGCTGCCAGGCGCGCCGTAAGCGGAGAGAAAATGCCCCAGGCTGTCGAATGCCTGCACGCGGTTGTTGCCGCTGTCGGCCACCAGGATGCGGCCGCACGTGTCGCTGTTGCCCAGCCGCGGCACGTCGCTGATGCGCAGCTCATCGATGATGGCATCGACGGCATCGGCACCGCCTGTGCCGGAGCCGACGTAGAAGCTGCTCGCCATGGGTCGAGCGACCCCTCCGCATTCCGTCCGGGCTACCTCGAGGCCGTCTTCATACAGGCGCATCTCGGTCCCCTGCCAGGTGAACGCCAGATGATGCCATTCGTCCGCTCGCCAATCCGCCACGTTATGCGGCGCGCCGCAGCTTCCGCCGTGATAGAAGCGATCGAAGACCAGGTTGCTGATGGGATCCTTGCGCAGGTGCAGAAACTCATCGCCTGCTCCCCACCAGAAGAGCGTGTGGTTGCCGCCATCGTCGCCGTTCCACTGCGGCTGCACCCAGAACTCGATCGCGCCGACCGATCCGTCCAGGTTGCCCGCCGTCGGGTAGGTCAGCGTGTCGGCCTCGTTGATCAGCACGCCCTGACCATGCCGCCCCACAGCGAAAGATGTGCCCGCCGCTGTTCCCACTTCGCCCTGGGTGCCGGCGTAGCTCCCGTCGAAGTGCAGCAGGAGGAGAGTGTGTTCGTCCGGCTCGTAGGGTCCGCCGTAGGTGCACGTCTCGCCCCAAACGGCCACCCCCGCCGGCGAGACGAACTGCCCAGGCCCCGAGCCGCTGTCTCCGAAGGCCAGCACCGGCCGCAGGTCGGCGTCGTACACCCGCACGGCCTTGCGGCCAAAGGGGGATTCGCCGAAGCCGTTGACCAGCAGCCGGCCCAGTGGGTCATAGGCCAGGTAGCGGGCATTGCCCAGGTTGTAGTGCACGTTGACGAGCCGGTGGGTATAACGACCATCCGGTTGCTGGCGGAGCAGGGGGTAGGGGTTCCAGTTGTTGAGCACCACCCTGGCGCCATCGGGGGCCAGAGCGACCGCCACAGGCTCTCCGATGCCCGGCGCATAGACTGGCTGGCTGAACCCGCTCTCCAGGCCGTCGCCGCTCACTGCCGTGACCGTGTAGATCCGGTGCTGACCATCATCGTATGGGCCCCCAAACTCCTCCTCGAAGGCGAAGATCCCCGTCAGGGGATGGGTATCCGTGAGCAGGCCGCTGGCCGCGACG
>VGYL01001282.1 GCA_016872975.1 Planctomycetota bacterium | reverse complement strand
CCGGTCGATCTGCTCGGCGCAGGCGCGGAGCTGGCAGCCGGCCTTGAGGACCTGGAGGCGCAGGTGGTCCTCCTCGTTGATCATGGCGGTGAAGGACTCGCGCCGGGCGATCACCACGCCGCGCGGGCCGCTCGCCAGCGCGTGGTGGCGGCTGATCAGGTGCCGCTCGACCAGGAAATTGCGGGTCAGCTCCGGCTCCTGGTCCACGCTGATGTAGAAGACCTCGTCGCCGAGGTCGAGGGCCATCAGGACGGACTTGAGCTTCTCGAGGATCTCGGCCTTCTCCTCGACGGAGCAGCTATTGAGGAAGCGGTGGCCGGCGAGATTGCGGGCCAGGCGAATCCGCGACGAGACCACCACGTCCGCCAGGGGGCCGGTGCCGTTAAACCATTCGTCTGTATCGTGGCTCAGCTCGGTCAGTTCCATAAGGTCCATCCAGGGCAAAAGGCAAAAAGAGCCCGGGCAAAAAGGCCGGAAAGGCCGCCTCTCCGGCACGATCTTACTTTTACCTTTTCCCTTTTTACTTTTTACCTTTTGTTCTCCTCGTGCTACTCGAGTCGTTTCAGTTGGTCCCGCAGCTTGGCGGCGCGCTCGTAGTCCTCGTCGCGCACGGCCTCTTCCAACTGCCGGCGCAGTTGCGCGAGCTCGACGAACCGCCTGGTGTCCGAAGGCAGCCGGGAGGGGACCTTGCCGCAATGGCTGGTCTTGCCGCCGTGGGCCCGCTCGATCAGGGACAGCAGGGCCTTCTCGAACACCTCGTAGTCCGCGGGGCAGCCCAGGGTCCCTTCTTTGCGCAGACGGTCCAGCGTGAAGCCGCAGGTCGGGCAGACCTGCTCCCGCTCCGCCGGGCCGAACATCTCCTCATCCGACGGCTGCACCGCCAGCAGGTGGCTCAGCAACTCGTTGATCGACATCTGGCTGTGCGTCGCGATCCCCTGCTCGGAGGCACAATGCTCGCAAATGTGCAACTCCGTCCGGTTTCCGTTCTGGATCTCGGTCAGATGAATCGTCGCGGTTCGCTTACTGCAAATCTGGCACTGCATGCTTGGTTTTCAATCCACGCCCGCCCGAGGCGGGTCCCTTGGTACCCTCGAAGCCTTGCCCATTCTATCGGCACAACAACGGCCCGCCAACAGTTATTGGGTACGTTGCGGGTCCCCCGCTTGTTCCCCGGCCCGCACCGCTCTTCACGTCGGGGCCGCCCGCAATCGGCTGAACCGGCCCTCCAGGCGCTGGTGCACGTTCTCGGGGATCAGGTTCGACAGGTCGCCGCCCAGCGAGGCCACCTCCCGGATCAGGGTCGAGCTGGTGAAGCCGTACTGCTCGCTGGTCATGATGAACACCGTCTCGATCCCCGCCACCGCCCGGTTCGTCATCGCCAACTGAAACTCGTACTGCACGTCCGTCAGGCTGCGCAGCCCGCGCAGGATCACGTCGGCCTGTCGCTTCGCCGCATACTGGACCGTCAGCCCTTCGAAACTCTCCACCAGCACCCCCGGCAGATCCCGGATCAGCTCGGAGATCATCTCGACTCGCTCCTCGGGCGTGAAAAGCTGGTTCTTGACCGGACTGCGCCCGACCGCGACGATCAGCTCGTCGAACAGCCGCATCCCCCGCTTGATCACGTCCAGATGCCCATTCGTGATCGGATCGAACGACCCCGGGAAGATCGCCCGCACGAATTTATTGCCCATACGAACCCTTCCTAAGCCAAACGCGGGCCATTATACCGCCCCGCCCCAGCGGCCACAATCCCCCCTCCCGCCGGACAAAGCCCGGCCCCGCCCACGATGGGAGTGCGGGAACGATACACTACGGACACCATGGGGTTTCCCATCCTGCGGCTGAGTAGAAAGTGTAAAGTGTGAAGTTTGAAGTCTGACTTGAGACTCCCCTTCAGTCGAGTAGGCGAGGGGGTTGGCCCCAGGGCGATTGCGCGATACTGGGTAACTTGGCATAATTGGGCAATTACGCTTCCCGCCGCTTGCTGAGGGACAGCAAGGGTAGAGGGAATCGTGTGAGCCTGGG
>VGYL01001281.1 GCA_016872975.1 Planctomycetota bacterium | reverse complement strand
CCGCTTGTTCCGGGCTCATGTAGGCGGGGGTGCCGATCAGGTGGGCGTAGCGGGTGAAGAGCGTCTTTTCCGTCAGCTTCTGGTTGGTGGCCTTGGCGATCCCGAAGTCGATCACCTTGGGAAGGGGTTCACCACTATGGCTGGTAACCATGACATTGGAGGGCTTGATATCCCGGTGGATGATCCCTTTGGTATGGGCGTGCTGCACGGCTTGGCAGACCTGGAGGAACAGGTGCAGCCGGTCCTTCGTGCCCAAGCTATTACTATCGCAGTACTCGGTGATAGAGACGCCTCGGACCAGCTCCATGACGAAGTAGGGCCGGCCGGTCTCGGTAGAACCGGCATCGTGGACCTTGGCGATGCTGGGATGGTCCATCAGGGCCAGGGCCTGCCTTTCCGCTTCGAAACGGGCGATGACCTGGCGGGTGTCCATGCCCAGTTTGATGATCTTCAGGGCCACCTTGCGGCGGATGGGCTCGGTCTGCTCGGCCATGTAGACGACCGCCATGCCGCCTTCGCCGATCTTCTCCAGGAGCTTGTAGCGGCCGATGATCGTGCCGGGACCCTCGGTCAGCGGGGATTCGTCCAACGGGAAATCCTGAGCCAGCGGCGGCTTCTGCAGAAAGTCGCCCGCCTGGGCGTGGAACTCCAGCAGGGAGTGCAACTCGACCCGCAGGCGGGCATCGTCGCCACAGACGTGCTCGACGTAGACGATCCGTTCTGCAGGGGTCGGCTTCTCCAACGCTTCCAGGAGAATCAACTCGATGTCTTGTCGTTCCGTACCCATCCTTCACTGCCCTTGAACTATCCGGGTGCAACTGTAGTGCGAAATCCACACGAGAAATGCGCAGGAGAAAACGCCTGGAACGGAAAATATTTCTCTCCCGGGCATTGCGTGACCTGCCAAACGAACCCTGCCGGCCTTCTTCGCGGCAGCCGGGCGTCCCGGGATCGCCAATCTCCGATGGGCCAGGGGAAAGAAGCCGATCCGGAGATCGGCGTTCCCGGGCGGTTTACAACTCCTGCTCGTCCGATTGGGTCAGCTCCCGGTACAACCACGCGCGGGCATAGGCCCAGTAACTGTCCACGGTCCGGCGGGAGAGTACCAGGACTTCGGCGATCTGGCCCAGCGTCAGGCCGGCGAAATAGCGCAGTCTCACCAGTTCGGCGACCCGCGGCTTGTGCTCCGTGAGGCGGGTCAGGGCGGCGTCCAAGGCAACGATGTCCTCGGAGAATTCGTCGGCGAGGGGTTCGGCCAGCTCCAGGTCCACGCGCCGCCGCGTGCCGCCGTGCTTGACTCCCCGTTTGCGCCGCGCGTTCTCCACGAGAATGCGGCGCATCGCCTCGGCCGCGGCGGCGAAGAAGTGGCCCCGGCTGTTCCAGCTCGGCGGCGCATCCCCGACCAGCCGCAGATAGACCTCGTGCACCAGGGCCGTGGCCTGGAGGGTCTGCCCCGGCTTCTCCTGGGCCAGTCTCTGCGCGGCCAGCAGGCGCAGCTCCTCGTACACCAGGGGCAACAGCTCGTCCGTCGCCCGGGCGTCGCCCCGCTCGATCGCGTTCAAGATGCGTGTGACATCGCTCATGCCGCGTCAACCTGGGATCACGGAATATGGGAGGAATGGAATGCCGGGTGGCCGGAGCATCCCCGACCCCAACATTCCACTCTTCCAATATTCCAGGCAGGAGCATTCTCCCGCAGACGGCGGGAGTTTTCAAGTCCCAGCATCTCGGCCAGAGCGAGCGCGGAGGGCATGACCGTTCTGGCGAGCCTTGGGGCAACGGCCATTCGGTCCCTGCCCGGCAAAAGAAAAGGGGACATTCTCGCTCTGTCTCGATCCTCGTTGCCGGAGAGAATCACACGGCGAACCACGGCGTTGGCTTTCGCATATCAGAGGATGGAAACGACTAAATCCCCACGGAAGGTGTTGGTAGCGGCCTATGAACTCGCGCAGCAGTTCCTGCCCGCGTACAGCGGCAAGTCCAGCCGTCAAGACTTCACCCTCCCGCAATTGTTCGCTTGCTTGGTCTTGCG